>CAYTVQ010000164.1:0-6317 GCA_964441615.1 uncultured Caulobacterales bacterium
GACATAGAGGTCATCGATCGGGTCAACCTGATCGCCGGCGGTCGCTACACGAACGAAACGCTCGAGCTTGATTTCCTGCAAGGGCCGGCGCCGGGCTCGCTGGGCCAGCTACCCGGAAGATTCGCCGGCAATCTGCTCGCCGACATCAATAACGACAACCTGTCGGGCCGCATCACCCTTCAATACCGTCCGACCGACGCCCTCATGGTCTACGCGCTCTGGGCAAGGGGGTATAAGGGGCCGGGCATCAACACGCTTGGTGTCATCAGCACGACGCCCGAGTTTGTGCGGCCCGAAATCCCGACGACTTATGAGGGCGGCCTGCGATCGACCTTGTTCGGCGGAACTACGACGTTCAACCTTGCGGGCTTCATCAGCAACTTCAAGGATTTCCAGGCGTCGAGCTTTGACTCGACGCTGGTGCCCGCGCGCTTCATCGTGACCAACGCGGGCCTTCTCAAGACCCGCGGCGTCGAACTCGACTTCCAGAGCCGACCGATGGACGGGCTGACGCTTTCCGGCGGCCTCGCTTATGTCGACTCCGAATTCGGCGAATTCGAGAACATTCCCTGCTACCCAGGACAGCCAGTCCTTCCGATCGGCACGCCGCGGACTTCGCCCCGCCAGTGCATCACCGTCGTCGGAACGCAGGCGGTGACGACGGGCAATGGCCTGCCGCTGCCGAACACGCCCAAGCTCACCTACAACCTCGCGATCGACAAGACGCAGCCGATCGGCTCCTTCACGCTCGGCGCCGGCGTGAACTGGTTCTGGCGCGACAATGTCTCGTTCACGGCGTCGGGCGATCCCTTGATGGTGCAGGAAGCCTATGGATTGCTCGGAGCGAACATCCGCCTCGGGCCGTCCAACGGAAACTGGCAGCTGTCCCTGTTCGGCAAGAACCTCCTCGACAAGAACTTCGCCAACGTGGTGTTCGCCTCGCCGGTGCTGAATACGCCGGGCGACTCGGTGCAGTTGCCTAGCCCCGACGCGCGGCGCATCCTTGGCGTCGCGCTGGAGGTTG
Organism: uncultured Caulobacterales bacterium; assembly: GCA_964441615.1. GTDB lineage: Bacteria > Pseudomonadota > Alphaproteobacteria > Caulobacterales > Parvularculaceae > Amphiplicatus. The sequence continues at coordinate 1,025 of CAYTVQ010000164.1, forward strand.
CGCTGGGCGGCTAAGCGGTCCTCGCCTTCGGTCGCCTACACGGCAGTCAGGCTGCGCGGTCTGTCGTCAGATGCGCGCAGCCTGTTCTATTTGAAAGGCGCCGACGTGACGGCAATCTCGGTCCACAACCCATCGACGCAACGTGTTCGGTTGCCGCTGTGGCGGCAGCTCGGTTGGGCGGTAGGCGACACCGGGATCAATTTCTATTGGGGAATGCTGAACACATTCCTCTTCTTTTTTTACACGGACATCCTTGGAATCTCGCCAGTCGCTGCGGGAGTCGCCTTCGCCATCGCGTCCATCTGGGACGGGATCACCGACCCGATCATGGGCGCGCTGGTTGACCGGACACGGACGCGCATGGGCCGCTTTCGGCCTTATATCCTCTATCTCAGTGTCCCAACGGCCCTTTCCTTCATCCTGATGTTCTGGGCGCCTCCCCTGCGCGAGGCATGGCTTGTCGTTTATGCGACGGCGACCCACATTTTGTTCCGTACACTAATGACGGGAGTCGGCGTGCCCTTCTCCTCGCTCAGCGCCGTGATATCCAGCGACTCCAATCAGCGAAGCTGGCTTGCGTCCTTCCGCATCGTTTTCGCTGCGCTGGGCGGGCTTAGCGTCGCTTTCACGTTGTCAAAATTTCTGGAAGCATTTGACAATCAGAAGCTGGCGTTTGTTCTCGCGGCGGCGCTGCTGGCGGGCATGGCGACCGCTCTTTTGCTCGTCGTGTTTTTCTCGACGCGCGGTCTCGACAACCTGCCGGAGGAGGCGCGCTCCCCGCCGCACGCATTTTCACTCGGCGGCTTCCTGAACGACATCGCCTCGTTCTGGACGATCCTGACCAGAAACGGCCCCCTTGCCCTCCTGTTCGCCTCCGTGACGATCAGCTCGATCATGGGCAACATGGGCTCAAAAGCCCAAATCTACTGGATAAAATACGACCTTGAAGATCTCTCCGTCATCGGATGGCTTCTGCCGCTCGGCGCCGTCGTCGTCATGATCGCCTCGCCTCTTTGGGCGCTGTCGGCGCAGCGATTCTCAAAGCGCGCCATTACGCTCGCCGGCGCGGCGCTCGTATTCATCAGCTATGCGCTGTTCTTTGCGTTCAATCCGCACAATCATCTGTTGCTGGCGGTCATTTCCAGCATCGGCGCGATCGGCGTCGCCGCCAAATTCGTGATGTACTGGTCGATGCTGCCGGATACGGTGGAGTATAACGCCGTCGTCACCGGCGAACGCAGCGACGCCAAGATTTTCGGCTTCGCCGCGTTGGCTCAAAAAGTCTCCCTTGCGGTCAACGCCGTCATCTTCGGCTATCTGCTCGAGGCGTCAGGCTTCGTCGCAGATCAGGTTCAAACCGAATCGACGAGGCAGGCGATCCTTGCCATCATGTGCGTCATTCCGATGGCGAGCGCGGCCGTCTCTTCCGCCCTCATCTGGTTTTATCCCATCGACGCAAAGTTTCATTCATCGCTAAAAGAACGCATCGGCCGCGCGGCTTTCGGGGGGCCGGCGTCATGACGAGGCCCAATGTCGTCATTTTCATGGCGGATCAACTGCGCGCGGATGCGGTAGGGTGCTTTGGCGGCTTCGCAACGACGCCGAACATCGACGCGCTTGCCGCCCGGGGCGTCATGTTCACGAACGCCTATTGCCAGAGCAGCGTCTGCGCGCCGTCGCGCATCTCTATTCAGACCGGTTGGTATCCGCATGTCCGCGGGCACCGGTCAATCGCCCATCTCCTTCAGTCGGACGAACCCAGTCTTTTCAGAACCTTCCGGGTAGCCGGCTATCATGTCGCCGCGCCCGGCCTGCGCGGCGACACCTTTTCGACGGCGGCGCGGGCGGCGGCCCTCGATCGCTGGGGCTATGACGCAAAGCCGGAGACCTATTTCCACTTCTCCCCTGCCGAAAAGGACAGCGCCCACGCGCGCGCCTTCTTCCACGGCCGCAGAAGCAGTTCCGGACCGGCGCTCGACATGGATGAAGCGACGATCCGGACAGCGGAAAAGTGGATCGCCGAGGGGCTGCCGGAGCCGTTCGTCCTGTTCGTCGGCCTCTTCTTTCCGCATCCTCCCTTCGAGGTCGAGGAGCCCTGGTATTCGCTGCATGACCGGTCGCGAATGCCGGCGCCGGTCGTCGCTGAGCTCGGCTCGAAGCCGGCCTTCATGCGCGCTTTGGCGGCGCGCCAGCGCCTCGATCGCTATTCGGACAAGGACTGGCGCGAGCTGCGAGCGGTGTACGCCGGCATGGTCAGCCGGGCGGATGATCAATTTGGAAGGATCCTGAATGCATTGAACCGCAAGAGCTCGCTCGACGGCGCCGTTGTCTGCTTCCTCTCCGATCACGGCGATTATCTCGGCGATTACGGGCTGGTGGAGAAATGGCCTTCCGGCCTCGATGAATGCCTGCTGCGAAACCCACTGATTATCGCGTCGAGCGACTGCGCCGCGGGGCGTGAGTCCGGCGCGCTCGTCGAGATGATCGACCTTGCGCCAACGCTCGCTGACCTCTGCGGACTGACGCTCCGTCATCAGCACTTTGGAAGAAGCCTCGCAGACGTTTTAAAGGATCCCACGAAGTCGCATCGGTCAGCAGTGTTTGCCGAAGGAGGATTCTCGCTGAGCGAGGCCCAACTTCGTGAGTCGGCGGACTTTCCCTACGACATCAAGAGCGCCGTTCAGAACGAGGAGCCGGAACGCGTCGGCCGCGCAATTGCGATCAGGACCGCTGAGTGGGCCTATGTACGCCGGCTCCACGATCGGCCTGAACTCTACAGCAGGACGAGCGATCGTGCGGAGCGGCGAAATCTCGCCGGCGACGGCGAGCACCGAGCGACTGAATCCGATCTTGAACACTGCATTTTCGAATGGCTGATGGAGACCTCCGACGTCTCTCCGTTGGCCGCCGATCCGCGATTTTAGGGGACCGGGCGCCTCATCAGTCCCGTATGAGCATGCGAACGACCGCGTCGGCGTGCTTTTCGATGAAGGCCGGCTCGAAGACGTCGACGCCGTAAATCGCGCGCGCCTCTTCAGAAAGCGCGAAGATGGCCTGGCTCGCGGCGGACATGATGTAAATGAAGCTGACGGGCGGGACCTTGTGGAGCACGCCGTCGGCCACCGCCTGCTTGATCGCATCCTGCATGAAATGGTGCGAGGGCGCGATGTGCCTCTTCACGGCGTAATCAAGCAGGCCGTTCTTGTGCATCGATTCCTGAAGCATCAGCCGAGCGTGCTCCGGATGACGGGCGCAGTACCTGACATATCGCCGAGCGAAGCTCTCAAGGCCCGCCCGCCCCTCGCTAAGGAGCGGCTCGCCGTTGGCGGGGGTCATTTCGACCGCCATTCGCGCGAAGAGATGATCTACGGCGGCGCGCCAAAGCTTTTCCTTGCTGCCGAAGTGAAGCCGAATGACGGCATGGGTGACGCCGGCCTTCGCTCCGATCTCACGGGTCGATACGCCGTCGAACCCGCGTTCTGCGAACAATTTGAGGGCGCTGTCTAGCACGCGCGCGAGGGTCTCCTGCTTCTGTTTCTCGCGAACCTTCCCTTCATATTTCCGCTTCTTGCGCTTCACGGCGACCCTGGCCGCCTTGGGAGGGCTCGTGCGCGCCCGACCGGGCTTTTTCGTCGCTTTTGCGTTCACCGCCGTCTCCGAGGGACAGAACTCAGCCATTCCCTCCGCCTCTTAACCCGGTGCGCAAGGTAGGTAAACGAGGCCCGCGGACCTCGACGTTGCATCTTTTTTCCAAGAATTTCAGCTTGATAACGGGTTCCCGATCCTTCAGTTTAGTTACCAAATGGAAAGTGAGAGTTTGAAAGGAAACCGGTGACCAGTCTCGGCATCGAGGGCCCGCTGTTTCGCGACCGCGCGGGCCGCTCCGTCCTGTTGCGCGGCGTCAATCTTGGGGGAGACTGCAAGGTCCCGACATCCCCCGACGGCCGCACGCATCTGCCGGCTGCGTTCGAGCAGCATCGTACGGTCAGTTTCATCGGCCGTCCCTTCGGCCTTGATCACGCAAGGGAGCATTTCGGGCGGCTGGCGCGCTGGGGCTTCAATTGCATCCGTATGCTGACGACATGGGAAGCCGTGCAGCATGAAGGACCGGGCGTCAATGACGAATCGTACCTCGACTATTTTCATGAAGTATGTCGGATCGCCGGCGATTTCGGGTTTTACGTCTTCATCGATTTTCATCAGGACGTCTGGAGCCGGCTGACCGGCGGCAGCGGGGCGCCCGGATGGACGCTTGAGGCCGCCGGCCTCGATTATCGCCGTTTTGACGCCGCGGACGCCGCCCATGTCATGCAGCTTCGCTACGATCCTTCGATCGGCGGTCATCAGGCGACCTATCCCGCGATGAGCTGGGCCTCGAACTATCATGCGCCGGCGAACGGCATCATGTGGACTCTGTTCTGGGGGGGCGACATTTTCGCTCCGGACCACCGATTCGCAGGGCGAAACCTCAAGGATGTCCTTCAGGATAATTATCTCGACGCCATGCGCGCAGTGGCGGAGCGGGTGAAGGATCTCCCGCATGTCGTCGGTTTTGACACGCTGAACGAGCCGGGCCGAGGCTGGATCGGGAGCGTGCTTGAACAGCGCGTTGCAAAAACGCGCGGCCTAAGATGGAGCGCGCTCGACGCGCTCGCCGTCGCCTCCGGGTTGACGCGCTCAATTCCAGTGGACAGCGTTTCTCCCGGATCGACCTGCAGGATCGTGAACGAACGCGGCGTGTCGATCTGGCGCGACGGCGTCGAGGATCCGTTTCGCGCCGCCGGCGTGTGGGGGCTCACGCCCTCCGGGGAGCCAGTCGGAACGAAGCCAGACTTTTTTGCAAGGCGGGGCGGACGGCTCATCACCGTCGAGGAGGAGTTCGTCGTTCCGTTCTTCAATCGCGTTGCAAAGACGATACGATCGGTCCGCGAGGATTGGCTGGTCTTTGCAGAGATTTCGCCGCACGCAGTGCGCGGTTATACGGAGTTTCCCGGCGCGCTTCCCGATAGGAGCGTCAACGCCCTTCACTGGTATGACTTCACAGCCCTCGTAAACAAGTCGTTCTCGACGGCTCATGCAGTCGACATATTGACTGGGGAAGTTCGTGAAGGCCGTCAGGCGACGAAGGATTATTACACCTACCAACTTTCCCATATCCGCCGTTTCGGCGACGCGGTTCCCGGCGGCGCCCCGACCCTTATCGGCGAGTTTGGAATTCCGTTCGACCTTGATGACGGCGCTTCGTTTCGGCGGTGGCGCGCCGGCGAGCGCGGCGACGACGTCTGGGCATCGC
>CAYTVQ010000165.1:0-6259 GCA_964441615.1 uncultured Caulobacterales bacterium
TTGTCGGCTTCGAGGTTCAGCGCCATGCCTTTCACGCCGTTGGCGAATTCGACCATCTCGCCGGCCTGGACATTGTCGAGGCCGTAGATGCGCGCGATGCCGTCGCCGACCGAGAGCACCTGACCGATCTCCGAGACCTCGGCGTCTTTGCCGAAATCCTTGATCTGACTTTTCAGGATTGCAGAAATTTCCGCTGCGTTCAGTTCCATGGGGCTCAGGCCTCTTTCATCACGGATTTCAATCGGGAGAGTTTGGTCTTCAGCGAGCTATCGATCATCTTGGAGCCGACCTTGACGATAAGGCCGCCCAAAAGCTCGGGATCGATGCGCGTGTTCAAGTTCACGGCCTTGCCGACCTGGCGCTCGATTTCGCCGCGAAGGCGCCGCATCTGATCGTCATTCAGCGGTGCGGCGGAAATCACCTCTGCGGTCACCTCGCCGCGGTGAGCCGCCATACGATTGGCGAAGGCCGCCGCCATGCCGTCAAGCGCGAACAGGCGACGGTTCTTCGCGACGAGGCCGATGAAGTTGCGGACGAGCGGGTTGAAGCCGGCTTTTTCCGCGATCGCCGAAACTGCCCGGCCTTGGGATTCCGCGTCATAGACAGGGCTCGTCAACATCTGGCGAAAGTCGCCGCTCGCCTTGATCGCCTTCCGGAGCGCCGTCAGATCGCGCTCGGCGGCCTCGAGCGCTCCGTTTTCACGAGCGAGCTCAAAAAGCGCGTCGGCATAGCGATACGCAATGGCGGACACGGCGCCTGGGCCGATCGCCGTCGCATCTGCGGTCGCGGCGGATGGAGACATGAGGAGGAGAACTCCTTAAGCCGGAAGCGTCGCAAGCACGACGCCTAGTACGTTGATTTTACAGCAATTTCAGGGGTCAAGAACGGCGCGCCCACGACCCCTGACTGATGGTCGCGCGCGTCTAGCATGAGCGGGCGCTGCAACGCAATAAGCGCGCCTGCGGCTGAATGGCGGCGGCCATTGAGGCGGCGGGACACAGGCTCAATTTGGATTGGATCGCGATCTGACAGGATTATTGCTAGGATCCGAATAGGGCCGTGGCAACTGGGTTCCTCAATGCACCGAATTCTGATAGGTCTCTTGGGTTCATTTATCTTGTGTGGCGGGCTTGCTTTACCCGGTTCTGCCGCGGCGGGCGGCGTCTACGGCGTCGAGATCTCTCCCGACGGCCGACATTACGCAATTCTCCGCGATGCCGACAATCAGCGCGCCTTCGCCGTCTATAGCGTCGACGATGCGTCGGCGAAGCCCGTCGGCATCGGCGTCGGGACGATCGAAATTCAGGACTTCGAGTGGGGCGGAAACGATCGCCTGCTCCTCAAAGTCACGGGCGAAAAAGGCGGCATCCGGACGACGACGGGACTGAAGACCCTCAATGTCGCGCGTTGGCTGTCGATCTCGAGCACGAATGGAAAGTCCGAGACCCTCTTCGGCAATGAACGCGGCGCTGACTATTATTATCTCCCGGACGCCGGCTTCCTGCTGGCGTCGCTGCCTTCCGACAGCAAGCACGCGTTGTTCGCCCGGGCCTACCCCGCTGTGAAACCATCGGGACCCACTCGGCTGAAGGAAGGGACCGACGAGCTTCTTCTCGCCGTACAGCGCGCCGATCTCGCAAACGGCGACGCGAGCGTTGCAGCTGACGGCACGACCGACACCGCCGATTGGGTGGTCGATGAGACCGGCGCGGTCATCGCGCGCATAGACCAGAACGCCAAGTCCAAGGAGATGACGATCTTGGCCGCTCCGGCCGGCGGAGGCGGCCTGAAGACAGCTGGCGCGATCCCGGGCGATGTTGTCGAGCGGGAGAAGGTGATCGTGCTTGGACTGGCCGGGGCCGATCTCCCGCGCGATCTGCTCTTGCTTGTCGAGCGAGGCGGAGCGCGCCGCCTGGCGCTTTTCAATATGGACACAGGCTCGATCACCAATGGTCCCGAAGTTCCCGGACCGATCACCCGAGCGATTTACGACGCGCGCGAAGCCCGCGCCCGGGTCGTCTACTATGGCGCTGATCGCGAGCGCGCTTTCCATCTGGACGAGGCAGACCGGAAAATTCAGGCGGCGCTGGAAAAAGCCGTTCCCGGCGCGGCAATCGCGATCGTCTCTAAATCCCTCGATGGGTGGCGTATGATCGCACGCGCGGACTACGCCGACAGGCCGGAGGAATATTACCTTTATGACAAGGCGGCCAAGCGGCTCGAACTGGTGGCTGCGAATTAGGCAGGCCGGAGGAGGCGCCGGAAGGCGGATCGAGCATGTCGAGCTTTCAGGCGAAGATCACTGGCTCTCAAACGCCGCGACACGTACGGAGATGCTGCGCGCCTCGATCCAGTTCGTCGACGAGCGCATCGGGTCAAGCTCACAATGGTCGGAGGGTTTCATGAGGGGAGCGACGATGGCCATGGCGCTTTTTGCAGCGCTTTTCGCTGCAAGCGCAGGGGACGCCCAAACGAATCCCGATCATGGCGAACTGCCGCAACACGCGATTGAGATCGGTCATTCCGCGGATGGCGAGTCGATCGCTTTCGACCCGCTGTTTCAGCGCGCGTCGCTGTCCTCTGAGCCCGCGATCCAGGCCACGCCGGAAATTTTTGGGGCGCTTCCTGACATGCAGGAAGCGCAGATCTCCCCCGACGGGCGCTACCTCGCAGCCCTTGAAAACAGGCCCGAGGGCGCCGCCGTCATCATCTATGATCTCGACGACCCCAGCGCGCGTCCAGTGGGGATCAAAGCTGGCTCGGCGAAAGCGCGCGATCTTGTCTGGGCTGACAATGAGCGCCTCCTGCTCCTCGCCTCGATCACCGACACGTTCAACACGAGCGGGGGCAAGGAAACCTGGGAGTTCTGGCGCTGGGTCTCGATATCGCGCACAAAGAGGGCGGCGCGCGTCATTCTGGAAAGCCGCGGCGGCTATATCATTGCCGGCGCGGGCGAACTGAAGGCGTTTCCGCCGCAATCGCCGGGCCGCGCGGTTTTCTACGCATCGCGAGGCGAAAACGGCACAGGACTTGTCGAAGTCGATCTCGACAGCGGTTCCGAACGGATATTCGAGAAGAATCGGCCGGAAACCACCGACTGGATCGTCGATCGCAACGGCGCGCCGATCGTCAGGCGGGACTACGCATCTGGCGATGATGAGGTGAGCATCTTCTCGGCCCGCCGCGGAGGCGATTTCAGGCTGATCAAGAAATATAAGGTCAAGCCAAAAGAGCCCTCGCCTCTGTCCCTTGGAGACCTGATTGACGACGATAACGTCGTTGCAAGCATACCTTCCGGCGACACACGGGCCGTTGTGGAGCTGAACCTCGAGTCGGGAGCCGTCAGCGGGCCCATGTTCCACCATCCTGATTACGATCTCGACGGCTTTGGATACGATCCCCGCACCGCCCGCGCGACGGATATTCGCTACACGGACGACTTCCAGAGGGTCATCCCCTTCGATGCGAAGGAGCGCGCTTTCCAGCAGGGGCTTGAGAAAGCGATACCAGGCGCCGCGCCGATCGTCGTCTCTCGCTCCGACGACGGCGGTCGCGCCGTCATCCGCGCGGTCTACGCCGACAAGCCTGCGGCCTTCCTTCTGTATACGGCGGCGACCGGGAAGATTTCCAAAATTTCGTCGTCCTACCGCTCGCTTGACGGCAAAAATCTCCTGCGCCGCGTGAAATATGACTACGGCGCTTCGGACGGGACGAAAGTGCCAGGCTATCTGACGATACCGGCTGGGCGGGAGGCCAAGAATCTGCCGCTGGTCGTCTTGCCCCATGGCGGGCCCGAAGCGCGCGATGACATGAGCTTTGACTGGTGGAGCGGTTTTTACGCGGCCCGCGGCTACCTGGTCTATCAACCCAATTTCCGCGGATCCTCCGGGTACGGGGAGGCGCACCGGAAGGCCGGCCACGGCGAATGGGGCCGAAAGATGCAGGACGACATCACGGAGGGCGTCAGGAATCTGGTTCTTGACGGCCGCGCGGACGCGAAACGCATCTGCATCGTCGGCGCAAGCTATGGAGGCTATGCGGCGCTGGCGGGCGCGACGCTGACGCCGGAACTTTATGCCTGCGCTGTCTCGATCGCGGGCGTTTCCGACCTTCCAGCGATGCTGGGCTGGAGCAAGGAGCGATCCGGAAGGGCTGTCGAGGATTTCTGGGAAACCCGCATGGGGGCGTCCCGTTTCAAGGACACGGATGAACTCAACGCCGTCAGTCCCGCGAAGCAGGCGCAGAATGTTCGCGCCCCGGTCCTCCTCATTCACGGCAGAGACGACACGATCGTGCCGATCTCTCAAAGCCGGAAAATGCGGGACGCCCTCAAAGATGCAGGCAAGACTGTCGAATATCTGGAGCTTGCCGGCGAGGACCACTGGCTGTCGCGGGCGCCCTCGCGCATCGCAATGCTGCGCGCCTCGATCGACTTCATCGACCGCCATATCGGCAGGGATTAATAGCTCAGAATTTGACGCCTAGCCGAAGTCCGGCGCTATCGAGCCCCTCGTTCTCGGAGCAGAGCCCCGCATTGGACATGTGATCTGCATGGAGCGAAGCGCTCACCCGGCCTGTGATCCTCACGCCGACATCGGCGGAGAGACGCGCGAGCACCCGGCAACCGAGGAAATTGCGCTCGTCGATAAGCGGGTCGGCCGGGTTGAATGAGACCTCGCCGTCATGAACCGCAAGGCCCACGCCCCCATCTACGAAGAACCGCGACGCGAAGTCGACGCCCCAATTGAAGCCGGCATAAATGCTGCTGGTCGCGTATTTCCCGGTTGCGGCGGAGAATCCGAGTTGCGGCCGCGGACTGCCGATAAAGCTCAGCGACTCAACCCGGCGGAACAGCACCTCGCCATTCAGGCCGACGCCGTCCTCCTTATTGGGCGAAAAGGGTCCAAGCCCTTGCAGGAGCACCCCGCCGCGCACTTCGTCAATCGGGCCTGCAGCAGTTGCGGCGGCGGGAAGCGTCGCCAACGCCGCGGCCAACCACGCACCTCTCATTTCGGCCCCTTTCCTAGCGCTTGCCCGCGGGATGGTCGTGCGCCATGGTTAACAAATTCTGGCGCCCCGCGTTAAAGAGCCGCCATGACCGATCGGGACTGAGATGCGGCAAGCCCGCCCGCCAGCGATATTCGACCGCGCCCGCTGGCGCCGCGCGAGAAGCCGCTCCGCAGGCGTTTTCGCCGGACATGACTTTCTCCATCGTCGCGTATTCGGCGACATTGTGGAGCGGCTCGAGTCAACGACCCGTCGTTTCGACCGGGCGATTTTCTACGGCGTCGGCCCCCTTGCGTCGATGCTCACGGAGAAGGCTGGCGTCGCACATGCGTGGTGCGCCGACATTGCGGCGGAACGCATCGAGCCGGGCGGTCTTTCCTTTGACGAGGAGCGCTCGGCGCTGGCGCCCCAAAGCCTTGACCTCATCGTCAGTCTTTTGACTTTGCATGCCGCCAACGATCCGTTAGGCGCGCTCATCCAGCACCAAGCCGCGCTGAAGCCCGACGGTCTATTCATTGGCGCGATGTTCGCGGAAGGAACTCTCGGCAATCTGCGCCGGAGCCTCTATGCGGCGGAAACCGCCCTTCAAGGCGGCGTCGCGCCGCGAATTGCGCCGTTCAGCACGCTGAGAGATCTGGGAGGACTGTTGCAGCGGGCGGGTTTTGCTTTGCCAGTGGCCGATATCGACAGAATCGAGATTCGCTACGAAGATCCGATGGGTCTTCTCGCCGATTTGAAGGGCATTGGAGAAACCGGATCCCTCGCGGCGCAGTCGCGGCCGCTTGGCCGTAGGCTCGTGGCGCGGGCCCTTGAGGAATTCGCCCAAACCGGCGGCGTTGAGCGCTTCGAGATCGCGTTCCTCACTGGCTGGGCGCCGCATCCGGACCAACAGAAACCGTTGAGTCCAGGCTCGGCGCGCCACTCGCTAGAGAAGGCCGTCAAAGGCTCCGCCTTATCCGGCCCGCCATCCTAGGAACGCGCGTGGATCAGCTCGCTCTCGATTTCCTCGTACATGGACGAGGTCTCGGTGGTGAAGCCCTTCACGGCGCTGACGATCGCAAGAAAGATGAGGCCCACAATCAGGCTGTATTCGATCGCGGTCGCTCCGCGATCGTCCGCGATGAACCGGCGAAACGCCACAGCCGCCCGTATGCCGAAAGAAGCCCCCGCAGTCGTCATAAGAAATCCCTCAACTGCGCAGCCAGCGGTCGATCGGCCGGCGGCATTTCGAACTTCGGGAAGTCGTTCGGGC
>CAYTVQ010000166.1:0-6216 GCA_964441615.1 uncultured Caulobacterales bacterium
GGCATGACCGGACGCCGCCACCGGTCCAATTGTGAACTCGTCGCGCAGGGCGTCGCCAACATGGCGACTCCGCTCTTCGGCGGCATGGTCGTCACTGGAACCATCGCCCGCACGGCGACCAATGTGCGCGCTGGCGCGCACGGCCCGGTCGCCGGCATGCTGCATGCGGTTTTCGTCCTTGTGCTCATGATTATCGCAGCGCCGCTCGCGGCCTATCTGCCGCTGGCTGCGCTCGCCGGCGTGCTCGCAATCGTCGCCTTCAACATGATCGAGCGCCACGCGCTGGCCGCTCTCCTGCGCGCCTCCAAGGGCGACGCGGCGGCGCTGATTGCTACGCTCCTCCTCACAATATTCCGCGATTTGACGACCGGGATTGTCGCGGGCGTCGCGATCGGAGCGATCTCATTCATGCATCGCATGTCGCAGTCCGCTGGACTCGAATCCCTCATTGAGCCAGACCGCCCGGACGGCGCGCCCGCCGCGCGGACGGATTACGATCCGCATGCGGCCGGCGATCATGGTTTCGGCGTCTACCGCGTTCGCGGCGCGCTGTTTTTCGGATCGGCGGCGAGCCTTGCGATCGCCCTCGACCGAATCATGTCCGGAAGAAAAGGTCTGGTGCTCGACTTCAGCGAGGCCACGCTTGTCGACTCGACCGGGGCCAACGCCATCGCGACCTTCTCGAAACAGGCCCGCGCCAAGGGCGTCGTCATGCGGATTTCGGGCGCATCGGAGACGGTCCGGCGCGCCCTCGAAGCTGGCGGCTTGCGAGCCGCAGAGACCGAGTTCTACCCGGACGTCGCCGCGGCGCTCGCCAACAGGCTTTCGTGCTGAGAAAGCCGGCCCGGGAGGGGGGACGACCTCCCGGATCGAAGTCCCGTCATCACGCGACGTGAAAAAGTCTCGCCTGCCGACCGAACCGGATCGGCCCTGCTAGCGACCTTATAGTCAGGGACCGGATAGAACGGGCTGGCGGCGCGCTCGGTCGCAAGCCGGTCAGACAGGAGAAAGACATGAGGCGCTTCCTGCTCGCATTTGGCTGGCTGTCGCTTGTCGGCAGCCTGATCGACGCCGTCATTACCCTCCTGCTTCTCGCTTTCGTCCTTCGGGGCGAGGCGCCTCTGATGATGACGGTCGACGCGCACATTCGCGAACACCTGCCCTGGCTCTATTGGGCGCGCGATGTCGCCGAAGCGGTGTTTCCGGATCCCTTCGTGCTCTGGCTCTTTGGGCTTCCGGCGCTCCTATTCTTCCCTGCGCGCCTTATCGTCAGCGCGATTCTCGGGAGCTGGGCGCTGAATGCTGCGGGCCAGATGACGCGGAGAAGGGAATAGCCCGATGCGGCGGACAGATGACCGCATTCTCGACGAGTTTCTTGTCGCCTCGGCGCGCGCGGGCGAGCGCGCTGCTTTCGAAGCGTTGGGACGGCGCTTCGAAAAGCGGCTGCTCGCGCATGCATGGCGCTTGACTGGCGACGTCGAACTTGCACGCGATGTCGCGCAGGACGCCTGGGCCGACATCACGCGGCGCATCCGTTCGCTCGACGATACGGCTGCATTCCATGCCTGGGCCTTCCGCATCGTGACGCGGCGGGCCGCAGACGCCATTCGCCGCAATCGCCGCAAGCGCGCCGGGCTCGCCGCCTTCGCGGCCGAGCCGCGCGAGGACGGCGAAGCGAGCGAGAGCATGGATGCGGCCGCCACGGCGCCGTCGCTCGCCGCCGCGCTCGCGGGGTTGCCGGCCGAACAGCGGGCGGCGATCGCGCTTTTCTATCTCGAAGACATGAGCGTCGCTGAAATTGCAGCGGCGCTCGACGTTCCCGCGGGCACGGTGAAGACCCGCCTCATGGCCGCGCGCGACAAGCTTCGTATCGCGCTCGGCGTTCCAAAGGAGAAAAGCCATGAACAAGCTTGATCAGGCGATTGAAGAAGCGCTCGGCGCCGAAGACCGCGCCGTGCTCTCGCAATTCGAGGAACGAGGGATGTTTGGCGACATCGCCGCCCTCTTTGGGGGCAAATACGGGCCCTGGAATCTGCTGACCGTGATCATGCAGCTTCTCGCCTTTGCGGGCGCGCTTTACGCGGGCCGTCAGTTCCTCATCGCGGATGACCCCGCCTCGCTGATGCGCTGGGGCGCGCTCGTGGCGCTCCTTTTTGCGGTGATGTCGTTCATCAAGCTTATGCACTGGCAGCAGGTGCACGCGAATCGCGTCATTCGCGAAATCAAGCGTCTGGAGCTTCAGATCGCCAGATCGGCGGCGGGCTGAGCGCCGCATTCGCTTCGCCGCGGATCGGGCTCGGTTCGTCGTCCGCGCAACCGACGAGGCGCCCGCCCGACATGGTGAAGCGCCTCGCCGCCTGCGCCGCGATCTGCCATAAAGGCCCGGGGATCACTTTATTCGGGACGCAGAATCATGCGCATCCTTCGCAATCTTTTTCTTGGGCTTGTCGGGCTCGTTCTCATTCTCGCCGCCGGCGCCTGGTTCTGGTTCTGGCAGACGCCGGTCGGCGTCAACAACTATATCAACAAGATCATGCTAGAGCAGGCGATCGAAACGCCGGAGCTACTCTCGCAGCTCGGCTTCATCGACAACACGCCTTTGGACTTTCATTCAGGCAAGCTCGCGGACTATACGAAAGAGAATGAGGAGCGGCAGCTTGCGAAGCTGAAAAAAGCCCGCGCCGGGCTCGATCGTTACGGGCCGAAGGGCCTCAAAGACCAGGAGCTGCTCAGCTGGAAGATCACGGCCTGGTTTCTTGACGACATCATCCGCCAGGCGGAATTCGAGCATGGCGGCTACACCGAAAGCCAGCTCACCGGCGCGACAGTGAACCTGCCCCGATTTCTGACCGACATTCATCAGATCAAATCGGAAAAAAGCGCCAAGCGCTACATATCGCGATTGAACGAATTCGGCCGCGTGCTCGGCGAAGTGCGCGTGCGGGTCGAAGCCGACCGCAAGGCGGGGGTCATTCCACCGGATTTCATCATCGATAAGGCGCTCATCGGCATGCGGAGCTTCATCGATGGAGGAGTCGAAAAGAATGCGCTGGTGACGACCTTGCCGGAGAAGCTGCAGAAAGCCGGGTTAAGCGAGGCCAAGCAGGCCGAATATGTCGCCGCCGCCAAGGAGGCCGTCGCCGCCAATGTCATCCCCGGCTACGAGGCGATGATCGCGTTGTTCGAGGACATGAAGGACGAGACCAATCACGATGCCGGCATCTGGCGCATCCCCGAGGGCGACAGGATCTACGCGACCGCGCTGCAGTCGTGGACCACGACGACGCTCACGGCCGCGCAGCTTCACGAAACGGGCCTTTCCGAGGTCGCCCGCATCGAGGAGGAGATGAACGCCATTCTCGACGCCGAAGGCGTAGCGCCAGGGGCCACCATCGCCGAGCGCGTCAAACTGGTGAACGATCTTGCGGGCCAGATCTTTCCCAACACGGCGGAGGGCAAGAAGGCGATGATCGACTACCTCGTCTCGCTGAACGACGAGGTGATGGCGATGGCCAAGGACTATTTCATCACCATCCCGCCGCAGAAGGTTGAGATCGTTCCGTATCCTGCCTATCAGGAAAACTCCGCGCCCGGCGGCTCCTACCAGCCGCCGGCGCTCGACGGCTCGCGGCCGGGGCGCTTCTACATCAATCAGAAGGACACGGCGGATAATCCGAAATGGACGCTGCCGACGCTCCTCTATCATGAAGCCGCGCCCGGACATCACTTCCAGTTGTCATCGGCGCAGCTCATCAAGGGCGTCCCCATTATCCGCAAGGTGCTTCCCTTCTCCGCCTATGCCGAAGGCTGGGCGCTCTATGCCGAGCGCGTCGCCGCCGAAGACATGGGCCTCTACAAGAACGACCGGCTCGGCGATCTCGGGCGCCTGCAGGCCGAGATGTTCCGCGCCGTGCGCCTCGTCGTCGATACCGGCATGCATGAAAAGCGCTGGAGCCGCGAGCAGGCGATCGCCTACATGCTTGAGAAGACCGGCATGAGCGAAGCGGAAGTGACGCGTGAGATCGAACGCTATGTGGTGTGGCCCGGTCAGGCGACCGCCTACAAGACCGGCCAGATCGCGATCTTGAAGCTGCGGGCCGAGGCAGAAGCCGCGCTCGGCGAGAAATTCGATCTGCGCGAATTCCACGAGGTCATTCTCGGCAATGGCGGCATGCCCCTCGGCATTCTGGAGGAGAATGTCCGCGCCTGGATCGCGAAGGCGAAATCGACCTGAAGCGTCGCCGGCTTCCTCAGTTCAGGCGGGCGCCGGCGCGAGGCGCTGGAGGGGGCGGCGCACCTGCTTCAGGCGCGCCGCGACGCCGACGAAGCCGAGGATCATCAGCGCCCAGACCCGGGGTTCCGGGGTCGCGCCCACCATCGAGAGCTGGAACGTGCTTCCAGCCTGGCTGAACATCGAATTGCCGAATACGATTGCGTTGCAGCCGCCGAGCGCGGCGCAGCCGGGTCCGAACGCAGCAGTGCTCAGCCAGTAGGTTCCGGGGCCGGAGATCTGGATATAGAGATTTGCGGTCGGCGTTCCGTTCGGCGCGAGCAGTCCCGGCGCCGTTGCATTGGTGTAGGTCGCGCCGCTGATTCGTCCTGCGCGGAGCCAGATATAGGTTGTCTGCGGCGAAACGGCCGTGATCACAAACGAAATCACGAATCTGGAGATATCGGCCCCGTAATAGAGACCTATCGATGCATTGCGCGCGATATTGTTCGTGTTCGGATTATTTCCAAGAAGCCGATTGGGATTTGCGATGCCTGAATTGCTGAAATGCCCGACCGGATAGACGGTCGTCGCAGCCGCAGCCGGCCCGCCGGCAAGCAGGCCCGCCACGGCGATTGCGGCCATCAATCGGAAGATGTGCATCATTGACCCAGGGAATTGCGGTCGATTTCGACCTGAGGTCCGCGGCGACTGCTGTGGATGAATCGATGCAAGCACGCGGGCGGCCTTTCAGACAATCGCCGGCGCCCGATCGGCGCGCGTGCGGCGCTGCTGCTTCAGGCGCGCCGAGACGCCGACGAAACCGAGGATCATCAGCGCCCAGGCCTGCGGTTCCGGGGTCGCGCCGACGACTGCGAGGCCGAAGCGGCTGTTGGTCTGGCTGAACGACGGATTGCCGAGGATCACTGCGTTGCAGCCGCCGAGCGCGGCGCAGGATGCGTTGAACGCTGCTGTCCCGATATAAAGCACGCCGATCTGCGTCACTGGAAGGTAGAGGGTGGTTGATGGCGCTCCGAGCGGCGTCGTCAGGCCGACGCCGTTCGCCGGCGTGAAGACGCCGCCGACGAATCGGCCAAGTCGCGCCGAAACATAGGTCGTGCGCGGGCGCAGCGTGGCGATGGTGAGAGCAAGAGTCTGATTGGTGATGAGGTTGGTTCCAAAGCTCAGCCCAATCGAGTCGTTGCGCGTGAAATTCGAAACGTTCGGCGTGTTGCCGATGAGCCGGTTCGGATTTGCGACGCCATTGTTCTGAAATACCGCGACCGGATAGATCGCGGTGGCCGCCGCTGCAGGCGCGACGC
Source organism: uncultured Caulobacterales bacterium (assembly GCA_964441615.1). Lineage (GTDB taxonomy): Bacteria > Pseudomonadota > Alphaproteobacteria > Caulobacterales > Parvularculaceae > Amphiplicatus. Next base: position 5,533 of record CAYTVQ010000166.1, read on the forward strand.
AGACTAAGGATGTCGCGACGGCGACAGCAAGGAATCTGAGAAGGCGCATTTCATCCTCGGCCCTGGGCCGCCTGGGGGGCGAAGGCTCGTGTTATGCGGCAACTCTCTCTAAGGATTTGATGCAAGATCATTTAAAATCCAAACGATTCAGCATTCCTCCCAGACGGCGTTCAGGCGGCATTGACGCACAGCGCCGCTTCTTGACAAACTTAGATATTTCTATAGTTATAGAAGTGTGAAAATGACCGACGCTCTGTCCGCATTTGCCGCACTTTCGCAGGAAACCCGGCTTCGGGTGCTGAAGGACCTGGTGCGCGCCGGTCCGGCAGGCAGGCCTGCGGGCTCACTTGCCGCAACCGTGGGCGCCGCCGGTCCGACGCTCTCCTTTCATCTGAAGGAGCTTTCCGCCGCCGGGCTCGTCCGCTCGCGTCGCGAAGGTCGCTCAGTCATCTACTCTGTCGACTATGCAGGCCTGCGCAGCCTTGTCGATTTTCTGACGGCCGATTGCTGCGCAGGCGATCCGCGCATAGTCGGCGGCGCCAACAACGAGATCTGCCGTGGAACGGTCTCCGACTGCGCCGCCCAATGAAGGGGCCGATCTGATGCAGGATGGCCGAGCCAATTCCGTCGGCCCGCCCGGCGCGCCGGCGAAAGCGACCGCCGAGGCGCTGAACCGCAACTGCC
>CAYTVQ010000167.1:0-6186 GCA_964441615.1 uncultured Caulobacterales bacterium
GCCGCGGAAGACCCGTCCTTCCGGGTATCGACGGACGAGGAGTCCGGTCAGACCATCATCAAGGGGATGGGCGAGCTTCACCTCGACGTCATCGTCGACCGGATGCGCCGCGAGTACAAGGTCGAAGCAAATGTCGGCGCGCCGCAGGTCGCTTATCGCGAAACCATCACGCGCAAGACGACCATCGACTACACTCACAAGAAGCAGTCGGGCGGGTCGGGCCAGTACGCGCGCGTCAAGATGAACATCATTCCGGGCGAGCCGGGCTCGGGATTCGAGTTCGAATCCCTGATTGTCGGCGGCTCGATCCCGAAGGAATACATTCCGGGCGTTGAAAAGGGCGTCAATTCGGTGCGCGAGGCCGGCATGCTTGTCGGCTTCCCGATTCTCGACTTCAAGGTCGAACTGATCGACGGCGCATATCATGACGTCGACTCGTCGGCTCTCGCCTTTGAGATCGCGGGACGCGCGGCGATGCGCGAGGCCAAGCCCCAGCTCGGGATGCAGCTGCTTGAGCCGATCATGAAGGTCGAAGTGACGACGCCGGAGGAGTTTACCGGCACAGTCATCGGAGACCTCAATTCCCGCCGCGGCCAGATCCAGAACCAGGAAATGCGCGGCAATGCGAACGTCGTGCACGCCATGGTGCCGCTCGCGAACATGTTCGGCTACGTCAACAATCTGCGCGGGTCCACGCAGGGCCGCGCGACCTACACCATGCTGTTCTCGCATTACGACAAGGTCCCGGGCGCGGTGGCCGAAGAAGTAATGGCGAAGCTGCAGGGTTAGGAAGCAGAAGAAGGGTTTCGCTGCGGCGGAACGATCAGAAGTCGTCAGGAGACGGAGAAAGTAAGATGGCGAAGGCAAAATTCGAACGCACGAAGCCGCATGCGAATGTCGGCACGATCGGTCACGTCGATCACGGCAAGACGACCCTGACGGCGTCGATCACCAAGTATTTTGGCGAGTTCCGCGCCTATGACCAGATCGACAATGCGCCGGAAGAGAAGGCGCGCGGCATCACGATCAACACGGCGCATGTCGAGTATGAATCGGCGGCGCGCCATTACGCCCATGTCGATTGCCCCGGCCACGCCGACTATGTAAAGAACATGATCACCGGCGCCGCGCAGATGGATGGCGCCATCCTCGTCGTTTCGGCCGCCGACGGTCCGATGCCGCAGACCCGTGAGCATATTCTGCTGGCCCGCCAGGTCGGGGTGCCCGCGATCGTTGTCTATCTCAACAAGGTCGATATGGTCGACGACGCCGAACTCCTCGAACTGGTCGAAATGGAAGTTCGCGAACTTCTGACCAAATACGAGTTTCCAGGCGACAAGATCCCGATCATCAAGGGTTCGGCGCTTGCGGCCCTCGAGGGCCGCGATCCGGAGATCGGCGAGAACTCGATCCGCGCGCTCATCAAGGCCGTCGATGAATACATCCCGACGCCGAAGCGCCCGATCGACCAGCCCTTCCTGCTGCCGGTCGAAGACGTGTTCTCGATTTCCGGCCGCGGCACGGTCGTGACCGGCCGGGTCGAGCGCGGCGTTGTGAACGTCGGCGACGAACTCGAAATCGTCGGCATCCGTCCGACCGCCAAGACGACCTGCACCGGCGTCGAAATGTTCAGGAAGCTCCTCGATCGCGGCGAGGCGGGCGACAATGTCGGCGTGCTCCTGCGCGGCATCGACCGCGACGGCGTCGAGCGCGGCCAGGTCGTGTGCAAGCCGGGCTCGGTCAACCCGCACAAGAAATTCGTGGCCGAAGCCTACATTCTCACCAAGGAAGAGGGCGGCCGTCACACGCCGTTCTTCGGCAACTACCGCCCGCAGTTCTATTTCCGGACCACCGACGTGACCGGCATCGTCACTCTGAAACAGGGCACGGAAATGGTCATGCCGGGCGACAACACCGAGCTCAATGTCGAGCTCATCGTGCCGATCGCCATGGAAGAGAAGCTCCGCTTCGCCATCCGCGAGGGCGGCCGCACGGTCGGCTCGGGCATTGTCACCAAGATTCTGGACTGAGGATAGAGCGAGGGCGCGGGCCCCCAGATCCGGGGTCCCGCGTTTTCATTTGGGAACTGATCAACTTCAACGAAGCGTCCTATGCAACAGAACATCCGCATCCGGCTGAAGGCGTTCGACCATCGGGTCCTCGACGCTTCGACGAAGGAAATCGTCAATACGGCCAAGCGCACCGGCGCGCAGGTCCGCGGCCCGATTCCGCTGCCGACCCGCATCGAGCGCTTCACTGTCAACCGCAGTCCCCATGTCGACAAGAAGAGCCGCGAGCAGTTCGAGATGCGGACCCACAAGCGCGTTCTCGACATCGTGGATCCGACGCCGCAGACCGTCGACGCGCTGATGAAGCTCGATCTTTCGGCTGGCGTCGATGTCGAAATCCGGCTCGGAGCCTGAGGGAGAAGCCAAGATGCGCACAGGGCTGATCGCCAAGAAAGTCGGCATGACGCGGGTCTTCAGTGCGGACGGCGCGCACGTGCCGGTCACCGTCTGCCATGTCGACAACTGCCAGGTCGTTGCGCAGATGACGGCCGAGAAGAACGGGTACACCGCCGTTCAGCTGGGCGCCGGAGACCGCAAGGCCAAGCGCGTGAATCGCGCCGAGCGCGGGCATTTCGCGAAGTCGAATGTCGCGCCGAAATCGGTTGTCGCCGAATTCCGCGTGACGCCGGAAAACCTGGTTGAAGTCGGCGCAGAGCTTTCGGCGGAGCATTTCGTCGTCGGCCAGAAAGTGGACGTATCGGGCGCGACGATCGGCAAGGGCTTCGCCGGCGCCATGAAGCGCTGGAACTTTGGCGGCTTGAGAGCGACGCATGGCGTTTCCGTCACCCACCGCGCGCACGGATCGACCGGACAGCGTCAGGATCCGGGCAAGGTGTTCAAGAACAAGAAGATGGCTGGACACTACGGCGCCGAGAACGTGACGACCCAGAATCTCGAAGTCGTGAAGGTCGATGCAGCGCGGAACCTCATCCTCCTGAAGGGCGCGGTTCCGGGCTCGGCGGGCTCCTGGGTCACGATCCGCGACGCCGTCAAGCGGCCTGCGCCAAAGGATGCGCCAAAACCCGCGAAGCTCCGTGAGAAGACCGCTGCGGCGTCTGCCGAAGCGGCGAAAGGCGGCGAATAATGAAGATCGATGTCGTCAAACTCGACAGCGGCAAGGCGGGCTCGATCGAGCTCAGCGACGCCGTGTTCGGCCTTGAGCCGCGCAAGGACATTCTCCAGCGCATGGTGGTCTACCAGCTCGCGAAGCGCCAGGCCGGCACCCACAAGGCCAAGACTCGCGGCGAGGTGAAGGCGACCTCGAAGAAAATGTATCGCCAGAAAGGCACCGGCGGAGCGCGACACGGCAACCAGGCCGCGCCGCAGTTCACGGGCGGCGGCGTCGCCCACGGGCCGCAACCGCGCAGCCACGCGATCGATCTGCCGAAGAAGGTGCGCCGTCTCGCCATGAAGCATGCGCTTTCAGCCAAGCGCGCGGCCAATGAACTCGTCGTGCTTGACGACGCCAAGCTTGGCGAGGCGAAGACCAAGGCGCTTGCGGAGAAGTTCGAGAAACTGGGGCTCAGGAACGCGCTGATCGTCGATACGACGGTCGATGAGAAGTTCGGCGCGGCGGCGCGCAATATCGCCAATATCGACGTGCTGCCTCTGGTCGGGGCCAATGTCTACGACATTTTGCGCCGCGAGAAACTCGTTCTCACCAAAGCCGCCGTCGAAGGGCTGGAGGCCCGCCTGAAATGAGCCCCGCGAAAGCCAGGAAAGACAAGAAGCCCGTCGCCGCAGCGAAGCATTTCGACACGCTGATCGCGCCGGTAATCACCGAGAAATCGACGATCGCATCCGAGCACGGCCAGGTGGTGTTCCGTGTGCCGCTCGACGCGACCAAGCCTGAGATCAAGGACGCCGTCGAGGCGCTGTTCAAGGTAAAGGTGACGGCCGTCAACACGCTCCGGGCCAAGGGCAAGAACAAGGTCTTCAAGGGCCGGCCCTATACGCGCTCGACCTTCAAGAAGGCGGTCGTAACGCTCGCCGATGGCCACACGATCGACGTGACGACGGGACTCTAGGGAAGACCTATGCCGCTAAGAACATTCAATCCGACGTCGCCGGCCCGCCGCGGGCTTATTGTCGTCGATCGCAGCGAACTCTGGGAGGGACGTCCCGAGAAGTCGCTGGTCGAGGGCAAGCATTCGAGCGGCGGACGCAACAATCACGGCCGCACGACGTCGCGTTATCGCGGCGGCGGCGTGAAGCGCCTCTACCGGAAGATCGACTTCAGGCGGAACAAGCACGACATCGAGGCGAAGGTCGAACGCCTCGAATACGATCCGAACCGCACGGCGTTCATCGCGCTCGTCAAATATCTCGACGGCGAGCTGCGCTACATCCTCGCGCCGCAGCGCCTGAAGGCCGGCGACAAGATCATCTCGGGCGAACGCGTCGATGTGAAGCCCGGCAATGCGATGCCGATGAAGTCAATGCCGATCGGCGCGATCATTCACAACGTCGAGCTGAAGCCCGGAAAGGGCGGCCAGCTTGCGCGTTCGGCCGGAAACTTCGCCCAGCTCGTCGGCCGCGACAGCGGCATGGCGCAGGTGCGCCTCCAGTCCGGGGAAGTCCGCCTCATCTCGGGCGAGTGCATGGCCACCATCGGCGCGGTCTCCAACGCCGACCATATCAACGAGCAGATCGGCAAGGCCGGCCGCTCGCGGCACTTCGGGTTCCGGCCGCATGTGCGCGGCATCATGATGAACGCGGTCGACCACCCGAATGGCGGCCGGACCAAGGGCGGCAAGCACTGGGCGACGCCGTGGGGCAAGCCCACGAAAGGCGCCAAGACCCGCAAGAACAAGCGCACCGACAAATTCATCATTCGCTCGCGGCACGCCCGCAAGAAGGCGAACTAGGGAGCAACTGCAATGCCGCGTTCCGTCTGGAAAGGTCCGTTCATCGATCGCCATGTGCTGAAGAAGGCGGATCAGGCTCATGCCGGCCAGCACAAGGGCGGCATCAAGACCTGGTCGCGCCGTTCGACCATCCTGCCGCAATTCGTGGGTCTCACTTTCAATGTCTATAACGGCAAGAAGTTCATCCCGGTGCATGTGACCGAAGACATGGTCGGCCACAAGTTCGGCGAGTTCTCGCCGACCCGCACCTTCCACGGCCACGGCGCCGACAAGAAAGTCACGAAGGCGTAATCGTCATGGGACAGAAGAAAAATCCACGGCGCGTCGCGGAAAACGCAGCTTTCGCCAAGGGCAAGCTGATCCGCATTTCGCCGCAGAAGCTGAATCTCGTCGCCGAAACCATTCGCGGCAAGAAAGCGGAGAAGGCGCGCGCCGAACTCCTCTTCTCGCGCAAACGGGTCGCCGGCCAGGTTCTCAAGGTGCTCGACAGCGCCATCGCCAACGCCGAGAACAACCATGATCTCGACATCGACAGCCTCGTCGTCACGCAGGCCTTTGTCGGACGCAACATGGTCATGAAGCGATGGACGCCGCGCGGCCGCGGCCGCATGGGCCGCATCCTAAAGCCGTTCGCCGAAATCACCATTGTCGTCAGCGAAGTTGAGGAGGCCGCCTGATGGGCCAGAAGGTCAACCCCATTGGTCTCCGTCTCGGGATCAACCGGACCTGGGATTCGCGCTGGTTCGCCAAACGCGGCGAGTATGGCGAGCTCCTGCATGAAGACATCCGTATTCGGAAATATTTGACGGAACGCCTCAAGCAGGCTGGCGTCTCGCGCATCATCATCGAACGCCCGCACAAGAAGTGCCGCGTCACGATCTATACGGCGCGTCCTGGCGTCGTGATCGGGAAGAAGGGCGCCGACATCGAGAAGCTGCGCGCCGAACTCTCCAAGCTCTCCAAATCGGAGACGGTTCTCAACATCGTCGAAATTCGCAAGCCCGAGATCGACGCGACGCTGGTCGCCGAAAACATCGCCCAGCAGCTGGAGCGCCGGGTCGCGTTCCGCCGCGCGATGAAGCGCGGCATGCAGACGGCGATGCGCATGGGCGGACTGGGCATCCGCTGCAACGTTTCGGGACGGCTCGGCGGCGCCGAGATTGCGCGGATGGAATGGTACCGCGAAGGCCGCGTGCCGCTGCATACGCTGCGCGCGGACATCGACTACGGCGTCGCAACGGCGATGACCG
>CAYTVQ010000168.1:0-6184 GCA_964441615.1 uncultured Caulobacterales bacterium
CGATAGAAGCGCGCGACATCGGCGCCGATGCAATACATGGCCGGCACGAAAAACAGAGTGACGAACAGCGCGAAGAACACCCCCATGGTGAGCGCGATCACCGTGGGCTTGAGGAAGTTCGCGTCGATCGAATTCTCGTACATGATCGGGAAGAGGCCGGCGAAAGTCGTGATCGACGTCAGGAAGATCGGGCGGAACCGGTTGACGCCGGATCGCAGCAAAGCCTCGACGGCGCCGGCGCCCTGCGCGCGCAAGCGGTTCACGGCGTCAAGCAGCACGATATTGTCGTTGACGACGACGCCGGCCGCCGCTGCGACCCCGAAGAAGGAGAAGAGTGCGAACTCCATCCCCCACAGGAAATGGCCGAACGCCGCGCCCATATAGCCGAATGGGATCGCCGCCATAATGAGCGCCGGCTGCCAGTAGGAATTGAGAGGGATGGCGAGAAGGATGTACATGCCGACCAGCATGATGGCGTTCAATATGAGGAAGTTGCCGACGAATTCGGCCTGGGCTTCCGCATCGCCCCTTTGAGACATCGACGCTTCGGGATGCCGGCGCTTCCACTCCGGGACAAACTCGCGGAAGAAGGCCTGATTGAGCGCGGCGCGGTCGACGCCCTCGCGAAGCTGCGCCGTCACCTGCGCCGTGCGCGCGCGGTCGCGGCGGTTGATGCGCTTGTAGCTCGGCTGGAATGAGAGATCGGCGACGGCTGCGAGCGGCACTTCGCGCCCGTCGGCGGTGCGGATGCGCATGCTGTCGATGGTCGTCAGCGAGGCGCGCGCTTCGGCCGGGTAGCGCACCATGACACGCACGTCCTGTCCGTCGCGCGGCAGACGCTGCGCCTCCTCTCCGAAAAAGGCCTGGCGCACCTGGCGCGAGACGTCGACGAGAGTCAGGCCGAATCGCTCGGCGCCGGGCTTCAGGTCGATCCGCAGCTCCGGGGTCGCCGATTGCAGGCTGTTTCTGACGTCATAGACGCCCGGAATCGTGCGCAGGTAGTTCTGGATGTCGAGGGTCGCGAGCCGCAAGTCCTCGAGATCGCGCGACTCGACACCGAAACTCAGATCCGGTCCGCCGCCGGTGACCGTGAAGTTGAGCGTGATGTCTTCTGCGTCCTCGATGTCGCCGACAAGGTCGCGGAAGACTTTCGCGACGGTCTCCGACGAAAGTCCGGTGTCGCGATTGTCGCTGTCCACGATCGAAACCTGGCTGCGCACTTCGCCTTCGCTCGCATTGACGAAAACCGTCTTGACAAAGGGCGAGCCGTCTTTCGACTTGAAACGTCCTTTCAGCCGCTCGACCCCGGCCTCGATCTGCTCGAAGACTTCGAGGCTGCGCGTGTAAGGCGTGCCTTCGGGGAAGCGCACATTCATGGAGATGAACGGGCCCTCGACGTCCGGCTGGAATTTGAAGCTGATCCAGCCCTGCGCAAGCAGGGCGACCGACATCATGAAGCAGATGGAGAAGAACGCCGCCGTCTGATAGCGCGCGCGGATCGCATAACGCAGGATCGGCTGATAGAAGCGGTCCGCGAAGGTCACGAGACCGTCGGCGAAGGCGCCTTGCAGACGGTAGGCGAGACCGTTCTTGTTCTGCTTGTTCAAATGCGCGAGGTGCGAGGGAAGAACGAGGTAGGCCTCGATCAGGGAGAAGGCGAGCGCGAAAATGACCGTATACGAAATATGTTTGGTGAACTGCTCGGCGCCGCCCCCGATGAAGAGCCAGGGCATGAAGGCGATGATGGTGGTGAGGACGCCGAACAGGACCGGCTTGGCCACCAATTGCGTGCCGAGAATCGCGGCGTCGACGCCTTTGCCGCCCTTTTCGACCTCGTCATGAATGCTCTCGCCTATGACAATGGCGTCGTCGACGACGATGCCTGAGACCAGCAGAAAAGCGAACAGCGACAGGATGTTCAGCGAAACGCCCGTCGCCGGCATGAGAATGAAGGCCGCCGCGAACGCGACGACGATGCCCCACGACACCCAGAAGGCGACGGTCGGGCGCAGGAACAAGACGAGCAGCCCCAGCACCAGCATGATGCCCATGATCGCATTGCGGGTGACGAGTTCGGTGCGCGCGAAATAGATCTCCGCAGTGTCGAACCAGATCTCCAGCGTCGCTTTGCCCTTGAGGCGCTTGTTGGTCGCATCGACCCATTTGTTGACCGCCGCCGAGAGCTTGACGATGTCGAGCTTTTCCGGGGCCTCGATCGCAATGGTCACGGCCGGCTTGCCGTTGATCTCGCGGCGGACTTTGCGGTCTTCAAAGCCGTCTATGACTTTGGCGACGTCCTTGACGCGGATCTGGGCGCCGTCCGGGCGCTGGCGCACGACGATCTTTTCGAAGTCCTCGGCGCTGTCCGCGAGGTTGCGGGCTGCAACCTGGATGTTGCCGGTGTCGGTCTTCACCTGGCCGCCGGCGAGGGTGACCGAGGCCCCGCGAATCGCGCGCGCCACGTCGTCGAAGGTGAGGCCGAAGCGCCGCATCGCCTCTTCGGAGACTTCGATCGTGACCTCTTCGCGCAGGGCGCCGAAAATGCTCACGAGAGGGGAGCCGTTGGGCAGGCGCGCCGCCTCGTTCCGAAGCTCGCGCGCGAGCCGGTTCAGTTCCTTTTCCGTGAGGTCGCCGTAAAGCGCGATGTAGACGGCCGTGTCCTGCGCCGTCATCTGGCGAACGACCGGGGGAAAGGCGTCGGCCGGCAGCGTCGAGATGCCATCCACCCGGTTCTTGATCTCGTTGAGGAAGATCGAGGTGTCCGCGTCTTCCGCGCCCTCGATGAAGAGGCTGGCGGACCCCTCATTCGCCGTCGCCTCGACATGCTTAATGCCGTCAATGTCGGCGAGCGCCTCCTCGACACGCAGGATCACCTGCTCTTCGATCTCCTGCGGCGAGGCGCCCGGCCAGGCGATGAGGACCTGCGCGAAGTTGAATTTTCCGGACGGGAAGACTTCGCGCTCCACCCTCAGAAATCCCGCGATCCCGAGCAGGATCAGCGAGATCATCAGAAGATTGGCGGCGACGGGATTGCGCGCGAACCAGGAAATGAGGCCGTTCACGATCCCCCCTCGCCGCGATATTTCGCGGCGGTCGCCGATTGGGGCGTCGGGTCGGGCTCGCTTTCGGCCCGATCCGGCTTCTTGGGATCGACGGGAACGACTTTCGAGCCGACATCGGCGCCGCGCAGCGGCGAGGTGACGATGCGGTCTCCGGTCTTGAGGCCTCCCGAGATGACGATCCGCTCGCGTTCGGCGGAGGCGATGTCGATCGTCCGCTTTTCGAGAACGTCGCCTGCGGCGATCACATAGACGGTGTCGCGTCCGTAAAGCGCGGAGCGCGGAATGACGTAGGCGCCCTCAAACGATTTGCCGACGATGCGCGCATCGACGAAGAGGCCGATGGCGAGCGGCGTTCCGTCGGCCGCCGCGCCGGCGCCGTAAGGATCATCGACGACGGCCACGACGGCGATCTGGCGCGTCGCGGGATCGATGGCGCCTTCGGTGCGCGCAATGCGTCCCTTCCACTGGTGCTCGACATTGGCGAGCGATCCCGTGAGGAGGACCTGGGGACCGGGAGACTCCGCCGATTCCACGAAGCCGAAGGGGAGGCCGAGCTTGCTGAGATCATTATCCGTCAAGGTCAGACGGATTTCGGCTGCATCGGTCGAGAAGATGCGGCCGAGCTGGGCCCCGGGCCCGACATACTGGCCTTGTCCGACGAGGCGCGTGCGCACCCGGCCCTTGAAAGGCGCCTTGATCGTGGTGCGTTCGAGATTGAGTTCGGCGCTCTCGAGATCGGCGCGCGCGGAGTCGTAGGCGGCGCGCGCTTGGGCGAGTTGCGGCAGGCGCAAGGTGAGTTCGGAGGGATCGCCCTTGGCGCCGAGGTCCTCATAGTCCTTGCGCGCGAGATCGGCTTCGGCCTGCTCGCGCTTCAGGTTCTGCGCGGCCTGTGCGAGACGGGAGCGTGCGCCGGTGACGCCGACCCTGTAGTCGGCGTCCTCGATCTTCACGAGGAGGTCGCCTTCATTGAACGCTCCGCCGTCGACGAAGGCTGGCGCAGTCGAGACAATGCGTCCCGCCACCTGCGAGGTGAGGGTGATGTCGGTGCGCGGACGGACTTCTCCTTGCGCGTAGACGTCGAGCGTGACGGCGGCGGGTTCGGCGGTCACGTAGAAGACGCTGGGCGGGGTGATCACCGGCGCCTGCGGCTTCACGCGCGGGCGCGCCGCGCCCATAAGCCCGATCAGCAGTACGCCGACGAGCAGAATGCCGACGGTGCCGATGACCGTGATGAACTTCCGGATCACGCAACCCCTCCAGACCCCTACGCGCCGCCGACTCTAGCCCGCCGGCGCCGCGCCCGTCCCCTCGTTCGCCGCCGGTTCGACGAGAAAATCCCCGCCGATGGCCAGATACAACAACACCCGGTTCGAAACGCGCTGCTGGCGCGCGCTGATGAAGGAGGCCTCCGCCGAAATCCGGCGGGTCTGCGCGTTGAGGAGGTCGAAGATCGTCGCGGCGCCGGAGGCGTAGCGGCGCTCCGTCAGTTCCTCGGCGGCGGCGGCTTCCTCATAGGCGAATTTGAGCGCTTCCTCTCGCAGGGCGAGGAAGGTTTCGGCCGAGATCGCGTTCTCAGCCTCTTCATAGGCGTTGAGGGCGGTCTGCGCATAATTGAGGAGGCTCGCCTCCGCGGCGGCGCGCGCGCGTTTGGAGTTGGCGATCAGCCGTCCGCCCTGGAACAGAGGCTGGAAGAGGCCGGACGCGATGTTGCCGGCGAGGCGCTCGGGGTCGAGCACGTCGGCGAGGTCGGGGCCGCTGGTCGAAATCTGCGAGGAGAGGGTGAGGCGCGGCAGGAGCTGCTTCCTCGTCGCCCGGGCGCGCAGGCCCGCCGATTCCATGCGCGCCTCGGCGGCGCGAAGGTCGGGTCGGCGCGCGAGGATGTCGCCGGGCGCGCCGGCGCCGGCGAGCGGCGCGAGAGCGGGCAGGCTGGAGGCGGCTTCGAGCTCCGCGGCGGGATAGCGGCCGAGCAGCACTTCGAGGCGGCGCGCGGCTTCTTTCTCCGCCTGCTGACGGAATGCCAGATTCGCCTTGCTCGATCCGTAGGCGGAACGTGACAGACGCACATCGAGCGAGGAGGCGACGCCGCGCTCATAGCGCCGCTCGGTGACGCGCAGATTGCTTTCGCGCGCCGCCGTGTCGCGTTCGCCGAGCTCGCGCTGCTGGCGAGCCTCGATGAGGCCGAACCAGGCCTGTGCGACGCGGCCCGCCAGCGAAAGGCGCGCGGAGTCATAATCGGCGAGCGAGGCTCTCGCGTCGCGATAGGCCGCCTTGGTCTCGTCGGTGAGGCGGCCCCAGAGGTCGATTTCCCAGTTCAGCTGCGCGCCGAGCGAAAAGTTGTTGATGTAGCGCCGCCGGTTCGGGATGTCGGCGTCGCGCGTGCCGTCGCCGTCGAGATCGAGGCCGTCGATCTTGCCGTCGCCATTCGAGTCGATGCCGAACCGGTCTTCGAGCTCCTGCGCGCGCAGACCCGCGAGCGGGCTCGTGGAGCCCCCCGACCCCGTCTGCGCCTGAAGCGAAGGGTCCGTGACGATGGCGTTGCGGCTGGCGTTGGCCGACGAGTTCAGGGTCGGCAGAAGATCGGCGCGTTCAATTTTCGCGAGGGCGCGCGCGGCCTTGAGATTGGCGGCCGCGGCCAGGAGATTGTTGTTATGGGTCAGCGCCTCGGCGATCAGCGAATAAAGCTGCGGGTCCCCGAACGAGGCGACCCAGTCGCCCGTCGGCGGGTCGGCGATGGCGTCATCGGCGGCCCAACCGGCCGGCGGGTCGGGGATGCGGGCTTCGAGCAGTTCCTTGTCGACGCTGGCGCAGGCGGCGTGCGCCAGCAGCGACGCCGCCGCGCCGAAGCGATGGAATTTCGAACTCATGTCGGACTGACGCCCCTTTTTCCCATTCTTACGGGGCGCTTCCGCCTCACCTCAACCCCCAAACGACCAGAAGAGGGGCTGTTGCGGCGAAGAGGGACGCAACCGCCGCCGGGTAACGACGTAAAGGCGGAAATCCGTTGGGCGGGCAGTGGAGGTCACGGCCGGAATCGAACCGGCGTAGACGGCTTTGCAGGCCGCTGCGTAACCACTCCGCCACGTGACCTTTAACCCTTGGGGCTGACGCGGCCCCGGGGAGGG
>CAYTVQ010000169.1:0-6153 GCA_964441615.1 uncultured Caulobacterales bacterium
CTCGACACAAAGGACGACCGCACCAAGCGTGCGGCCCTGCGCACGCTGCTCGAGCAGGACGGCGTCAGGAACGGCATAATCTTCTGCAACCGCAAGACGACGGTCGATGTCGTCGCCAAGTCGCTGCAGCGTCACGGCTTCAACGCCCGCCCCATTCATGGCGACCTGGCGCAGGCCTATCGCACCGAGACGCTCGACAAGTTCAGAAGCGGGGAGCTGCAATTCCTCGTCGCTTCCGATGTCGCCGCGCGCGGCCTCGACATCCCGGCCGTCAGCCATGTCTTCAATTTTGACGTCCCCATTCATTCGGACGATTACGTCCACCGGATCGGCCGCACCGGCCGGGCCGGGCGACAGGGCTGCGCCTACATGATCGTCACGCCGGCGGACGGGAAGGCGTATGACGCCATCCTGCGCACGACCGGCGCCGCGTCGATCGAAGCGCTCGACCTCAAGATCGAACCGCCGCCCCGCAGCGAGAGCGAGGGCCGGGGCGCCCGGGAAAATCGCAGCCGCGGCGCCCGCGACAGCCGCCGCCCGCGGCGCGATGAGCGCAGGGGCGAGTCCCGCGAGAGAACCGATCGGCCTGAGGGCGAGCGGCGCGCCGCCGCCGCGAACTTCTCGGCCCCGGCAGACTCGGCTGCCCCGCGCCGCGACCGTGGGCCGCGCCGGGAGCCGGCGCCTGAACGCGTCGTCGGCCTCGGCGACCATGTGCCGGGATTTCTCCTGCGTTAACCGGGCGTGAACGGCGGCCCGGCGAAAAGCCAGGCTTAGGTCATCCTTAACACGCATTCCCTAAAACCCTCCCGCGGATCTTGGGGGAGGAAGATCATCGTGCGCAGCCTTGAAGCATCGCACCGAAATGCGGAACTGGCGCTTGGCGCCCTCAAGGGGCTTGGCCTCGCGGCGACCCCGCGCAATTTCGAAGTGTGGCTCGCGCATGTCGAAGGGAAGAATCCTGCTCTCTCTCGCGACATCCAGAAGCAGCTCGCCGAGGGCGCGATCACGCAGAGCCACGCCGACGATTTTTACAGCTTTCACATTGTCCGCGCCGACCTCGCCAAGGACGTCATCGACATCGTCGCGCGCTTCGAGTCTGAAATCGTCAGTCTGACCGATCTCATCGAAAGCTCGGGCGAATGCGCGCAGGAGCGCGGCGAACAGCTCCAGAAATTCTCCTCGCAACTGCGTCAGTCGGCGGAGCAATATCCCGGAGTGGGCGCGATTCTGGAAGGCGTCATCGCCGTTACGAAGTCGGTCCGCGAAGAAAACCAGAAGCTGGAGAAGCGTCTCGCCGAGACTTCGACCGAGGTCGCCTCGCTGCGCACCAATATCGAGCACATCCAGCAGGAGGCGATGCAAGACCCCCTGACCGGGGTCAAGAACCGCAAGACTTTCGACGCCGCCATCGCAAGGTTGGTCCGTGCGAGCCACGACGCGCAAGAGCCGCTCGCCCTCATCATGGCCGATGTCGATCACTTCAAGTCGTTCAACGACAAGTGGGGGCATCAGACCGGCGATCAGGTGCTCCGGCTCGTCGCCGAAGTGATGAGCGCCAACACCAAGGGTCAAGATATTCTCGCGCGCTATGGCGGAGAGGAATTCGCCATACTCCTTCCCGGCACGAGCCTTGAAAATGCAGTGATGCTTGCCGACCGGATCCGGCGCGCCATCGAGTCCCGGCGTCTCAAGAAGCGCCGCACTAACGAGGATCTCGGCGCGATCACGATGTCCATGGGCCTCGCGGCGCTCGGCCCGGCCGATACGCCTGAGAGCCTTATTGAACGGGCGGACGCGCGCCTCTACGACGCCAAGCGCAATGGCCGCAATCAGGTGGTGTCGGCGCCGTCGGCGAACATCGCCGCCGAGGATCGGCAGCTCACGGCGTAGCTGCTGCAGCGCACAAAAACTGCCTCGCATTTGTGCTGCGAACTTGTCTGAAATAATTCAAATGCGCCGTGAATTGAATACCAATTGGAGTTTTCCTCTAAAATAGCATTTTGATCTTCGCATGCGCAGCAAAAAATCGCTTGCGCGGCGGCAATCAGAGCGTCACTGTTGACGGGTCGAATCGACCCCCTCGCAGCGCCGCTAGGGGATGGAGGAACTGCGCCGGCCGCCATGCTGAAGTTCACCGCACTCGATCGCAGGCCCCCGGACAAACGGCCCGCCGAAGTCCGTCGCACGGACTTCGCCGAAATCTATCGGGATTTCGACGCCGCGGCCGCGCGCGCCCAGGCCTCGCGCTGCAGCCAGTGCGGCGTTCCATTCTGCCAGAATCATTGTCCGCTCACAAATAACATTCCTGACTGGCTGCGACTTGCGGCCGAGGGACGCCTCAGGGAGGCGTACGCGCTCGCTTCGGCGACCAATCCCATGCCGGAGATCTGCGGGCGCATCTGTCCCCAGGACCGCCTCTGCGAAGGCGCCTGCGTCATCGAAAAATCAGGGCACGGAACGGTCACGATCGGCGCCGTCGAGCAGTTCATCGCCGAAACGGCGTGGGCCGAAGGCTGGGTCGGACCGATTGAGGTCGGCGAGCCGCTTGGCGGATCGGTCGGGATCATCGGCGCGGGTCCCGCTGGCCTCGCCGCCGCCGAAGAACTGCGAAAGGCCGGCGCAGAGGTTGTCATTTACGACCGACATGACCGCGCCGGCGGTCTCCTCGTCTACGGAATTCCAAACTTCAAGCTGGACAAGAAAATCGTCGGCAGGCGGGTTGAGCGGCTTCAGGCGGCTGGCGTCGAATTCCGGCTCAACTTCGAAGTAGGCCAGCACGCGAGCCTTGAGGATCTGCGCGCCCGCCACGATGCGGTGCTGATCGCCGCCGGCGCCTATGCGGCGCGCGATCTCGGCGTTCCGGGCGACAAGGCGGAAGGCGTCGTCCCGGCGCTCGACTATCTGATCGCCTCCAATCGCAAGGGCTTCGGCGACGCGGTCCCCGCCTTCGACAATGGCGCTCTCGATGCGGCCGGCAGGCGCGTGGTCGTGATCGGCGGCGGCGACACGGCGATGGACTGCGTGCGCACGGCCGTGCGTCAAGGCGCGGCGAGCGTCACCTGCCTTTATCGCCGCGACCGCGCCAACATGCCGGGATCAGCCCGCGAAACGGCGAATGCGGAGGAGGAAGGCGTCAGGTTCGAGTGGCTCGCAGCCCCGACCGCGGTCGCAGCCGAGAACGGTCGCGCCGCCTATGTAGAAGCCATCCGTATGCGGATTTCTGACAGAGACGATTCGGGCCGCGCGGGCGTCGAGCCGGTCCCCGACTCGCAGTTCCGCGAACCTGCCGACCTCGTCATCAAGGCGCTCGGCTTCGACGCGGAGGACCTGCCCGCGCTATTCGGCGCGCCGTCGCTTGAAAGAAATCCCCGCGGGACGCTCAAGACCGCCCGTCGCTCGCTCGAAACCTCGATCCCCGGCGTTTACGCTGCGGGCGACATCGTGCGCGGCGCCTCGCTCGTGGTCTGGGCGCTGGCGGACGGCAGGCGGGCGGCGGCCGAGATCGTGTCGACGCTGCGCGCGAAGGCCCCGATCCTCCTCGCCGCCGAGTAAGGCGTCCGCCCATGAACGAAACCGAACGCTACCTGCGCAATCGCCGGACTCTGATTGAAGCGGGCGCCTACGATCCGCCCTCGGAGCATGACGCCTGCGGGGTCGGCCTCGTCGCCGCCCTCGACGGCCGTGCGCGCCGCGACATCGTGGAGATGGCGATCGCCGCTCTGAAGGCCGTCTGGCATCGCGGCGCCGTCGCCGCCGACGGCAAGACCGGCGACGGCGCCGGCCTCCTCGTCAACATACCGCAGGACTTCTTCCGCCATTGCGTCGCGCGCCTCGGCCGGGCGCCGGAGCGCGCGGACCTTTGCGCGGGCGTCGTCTTCCTGCCGCGCACCAATTTTTCGGCGCAGGACGCCTGCCGGACCATAGCCGAGACCGAGATCATCCGGCACGGCTTCAATGTCTATGGCTGGCGACAGGTGCCGGTCGATGCGAGCCGCCTTGGCGCCCGCGCAAGCCAGGTCCGCCCCGAGATCGAGCAGATTCTGTTCTGCGACCTCAAGGGCCGCTCGAATGACGATCTCGAGCGGGCGCTCTATCTCGTCAGACGGCGGATTGAACAGCGCGCCAGCGAGGCCAATCTTCCCGATTTCTACATTCCCTCGCTCTCGGCGCGCGCCATTGTCTACAAGGGCATGTTTCTCGCCGAAGAGATCGACAACTTCTATCTCGACCTGAAAGACCCGCTATTCGTCTCAGCCGCGGCCATTTTCCACCAACGCTACTCGACCAATACATTTCCCGAATGGCGCCTCGCCCAGCCCTTCCGCATGCTTGCGCACAATGGCGAGATCAATACGCTGAAGGGCAATATCAACTGGATGAAGAGCCATGAAATCCGCATGGCCTCGGCCGCTTTCGGCGACGATCACGCGGCGGTGAAGCCTGTCATCCGCCCCGGCGCATCGGACTCGGCGGCGCTCGATCAGGTTTTTGAACTGCTCGTGCGCGCCGGCCGCAGCGGCCCCATGGCCAAGGCTCTGCTGATTCCGGAGGCGTCATCCCCGGGGGCCGCGGACCTCAAGGACGAATGGCGCGCGCTCTACAGCTACTGCAATGCGGTCATGGAGCCCTGGGACGGACCCGCCGCCATCGCCGCCTATGACGGACGCTGGGCGCTCGCGGGCGTTGATCGCAACGGCCTGCGCCCGCTGCGCTACGCGATCACCGAAGACGGCGTGCTCGCGGTCGGGTCGGAGACGGGAATGTGCCCGCTCGAAGGCCGGACGGTCGCGCGGCGCGGGGCGCTCGAACCGGGGCGCATGATCGCCTTCGACATGGAGAGCCTCAAATTCTACGAACAGGATGAGATCCTCGACCATCTCGCGGCCGCCCATCCTTACACGGAATGGCTCGAGAACGTCTCCATGCTGGAGCCGAAAATCGGCCCCGGTCCGGAAGAGCGGCTTTTCGCGAGCGAGGATCTCGCGCGCCGGCAGCGCGCGGCCGGATACACGCTTGAAGACTTGGATCTCATCCTCCGCCCGATGGCGCAGACGGGGAAGGAAGCGGTCGGCTCCATGGGCGACGATGCGCCGCTCGCCGTGCTCTCGGACGAATACCGGCCGCTTTCGCATTTCTTCCGGCAGAATTTCAGTCAGGTCACCAATCCGCCGATCGACCCCTTGCGCGAGGCCTGCGTCATGAGCCTCAAGACGCGCTTCAAGAATCTCGGCAACATTCTCGCTTCGGACGAGACGCAGACCGATGTCTTCGTACTCGAAAGCCCGTTCCTGACAAACGGCATGTATGTGCGGCTGCGCGGCCTTCTCGACCAGAAGATCGCCGAGATCGACTGCACCTATGACGCCGCCGACGCCAGGGGCGACGGGTCCGGGCTCAAGAGCGCGCTCGACCGCATCCGCCGGGAGGCCGCCGATGCCGTCAGGGACGGCGCCGGGATCGTCATCCTCACCGACGAAAAACAAGGTGAAACGCGCGTGCCGGTCCCGATGATCCTCGCCGCCGGCGGCGTTCATGCGCATCTCACAAAGGTCGGCCGGCGCACGTTCTGCTCCATCATCGTGCGCTCGGGCGAATGTCTCGACCCGCATTATGCAGCTGTCCTCGTCGGCGTCGGCGCGACTGCGGTCAGCCCCTATCTCGCTTTCGAATCGATCGCGGACGCGCAGGCGAAAGGCCAGTATGGCGATCTCGACCGCAATCAATGCGTCTACAACTATAAATGCGCGCTTGAGGCCGGACTTCTGAAGGTCATCTCGAAGATGGGCATTTCGGTCGTCTCGTCCTATCGCGGCGGCTGCAATTTCGATGCGCTCGGCCTCGCGCGCGGTCTTGTCGAGGAGTTCTTTCCTGGCATGACCAGCCGGATTTCGGGCATCGGATTCGCCGGCATCGAGAAGCGCACGATCGCCCTGCGCCGGCGCGCCTTCGCGGCGGATGCGTCGCTGCCTGCGGGCGGCTTTTATCGCCAGCGCGCGCGCGGAGAGCGGCATATCATCGGGGCCGGGCTTGTCAGCGATCTGCAAGCTGCCGTGCGGGACAACGACGCCGCCGGCTTCGCCCGATACAGGGACGCGCTCGACAACCCGCCGCCGGCGCAGATCCGCGACCTCCTGCGGCTGCGACCTCTTGGAC
>CAYTVQ010000170.1:0-6131 GCA_964441615.1 uncultured Caulobacterales bacterium
ACCGCGACCTCGGCTTCACCGACGCCGACCGCGTCGAGAACATCCGCCGCGTCGGCGAAACGGCGAAACTGATGGTCGACGCCGGCCTCATCGTTCTCGTGTCGTTTATTTCGCCTTTCGCCAGCGAGCGGCGCATGGCGCGCGAACTGCTGGAGGACGGCGAGTTTCTGGAGGTCTGGGTGTCGACGCCGCTCGAGGTCTGCGAAAAGCGCGACGTCAAGGGGCTCTACGCCAAGGCGCGGCGGGGCGAGATCAAGAACTTCACCGGCATTTCGTCCGAATACGAACCGCCGACCGATCCCGAACTCCAGTTCGACACCACGCATGTTTCTGCGGAACGGGCCGCAGAGCGAATCGTCGAGTATCTCGACGGGAGGGGCTATCTTGGACGGTGAGTCGCGGGCCCCTTTTTGTTGCAGTGCATTTCCTGCTTCCCTTCTGGTCAGCAAGACAGATACTGCCGGATTTTTGGCAGAAAATGCCGACCCTCTTGGGCTGCGCCTGAAAGAGCTTAGGCGAATCGGCGTCCTCGGTCTAAGCTCCGGACGTTCACGACGGGGTGAACGTCACAGAGAAACCCCGCCGCAGGCGCGGCGAGGTCCAGGAGGATGCATGCGACTTGAGAGTCATCGCGCCGCCGCGATCAGCGCGGCGTTGGTCAGTGTGTGCTTGATCGCGCCGGCGTCGGCTGGAGGACGTCCGGATCTCGTTTATTCCTCGCTCAAGGCCGGGCGCGCGCATGTCGCGCAGGAAATTCTTGTTCAGTACAAGGAAGGCGCAGGCGAAAGCGATTTTCGCGCCGTGGGGGCCAAGGCGCGCGGCGTCGACGCGCAGGTCTTGCGCGATCGCGGCCAGGGCCGGCTGGTGCGCATGAAGCTGCGGCTCGGCGAGAGCGTTGAGGCGGCCATACGCCGTCTCGAGGCCGACCCGGCCGTAGAGTTCGCGGAGCCGAATTGGATCTACACCCACCAAGCGACGTCCAACGACACCTATTATACGAATGGGTCGCTCTGGGGCATGTACAGCGGAACGACATCGCCGACGAACATCTACGGTTCGGGCGCGGCGAACGCCTGGGCCGAGAACAAGCAGAACTGCGGCGACGTCTGGGTCGGCATCATCGATGAAGGCTATATGTATACGCACGCCGACCTCGCGGCGAATGCGGGGAAAAATCCCGGCGAGGCGAATGGCGTCGCCGGCGTCGATGACGACGGCAATGGCCGTGTCGACGACATTTACGGCTGGGATTTCGCCGGCGGCAACAATTCCGTATTCGACGGACTGTCGGACGACCATGGCACGCATGTCGCCGGCACCATCGGCGGCGTCGGCGGCAATGGCGCGGGCGTCGCCGGCGTGTGCTGGACCGTCAAGCTCATCAACGCCAAGTTTCTCGGCTCCAATGGCGGCACGACGGCGAACGCCATTCTCGCCGTCGATTACATGACGGACCTCAAAACCCGTCACGGCCTCAATATGGTGGCCACCAACAATTCCTGGGGCGGCGGCGGTTTCAGCCAGGCGCTGCAGGATGCGATTACGAGGGCCAGCAACGCTGACATCCTCTTCATCGCAGCGGCCGGCAATTCGACGCTCGATTGCGACACGTCTTCCTGCTACCCGGCCGAATATCCGGTCGCGAATGTGATTGCGGTCGCCTCGATCACATCGACCGGCGCCATCAGTTCGTTCTCGAACTATGGCGACCAGACGATCCATATCGGCGCGCCGGGCAGCGCCATCTGGTCGACCGTGCCGGTGCGCTCGCGCGGTCAGATCGCGTCGGGCTACGCCTCCTATAGCGGCACGTCGATGGCGTCTCCTCATGTCGCCGGCGCGGCCGCCATGTATCGCGCGCTCAACCCGGGCTCGACCGCCGCGCAGGTGAAGTCGGCGATACTCAATGGCGGCGCCGCGACGACGTCGCTCAATGGCAAGACCATTACCGGAAAACGCCTGGACGTCAGCGGATTCTAAATCTCCGCCAGCGGGCCGCCTCCGGGCGGCCCGCGCATCACGGGCCTCCAAGCATCTCCGATTAACGCGAACTGCCGGCCGGGGGCCGGACGACCTGGAATGCCCGGCCTGGCCTGAAGGCTCCTGGAGCTAATTCCGCTGGCGGGCCTTCTCCTGAAGGGGCATAGTGACGGAATTGCGCTCCGGCTCCGCCGAAGGCCCCGCGCCTGGCTCCGGACCGCTGAGGGGAGAATGCGATCATGCAAATCGGCCTACGGACAGCGCTCGTGCTGAGCGCAACAGCGATCCTGCTCGCCGGAACGAACCCAGCCGCGGCGGGCGGACGGCCCGACCTCGTGCGCGCCGCGCTGAAGGAAGGAAAGGCGCGCTACCAGCCGGACGAATTGATCGTGCAGTTCAGGGCCGGCGCCAATGAGAGCGATTTCGGCGCCGTGCGCGCCAAGCTCGGCGCCTCCGATCTCGAAGTCATCAAGCGCGACAACCAGCGTCTCACGGTCCTGAAGCTTCCAAAAGGGATTTCGGTCGAGAAGGCGATCGCGCGCATCGAGGCCGATCCGGCCGTGGATTTCGCTGAACCGAACTGGATCTACACGCATCAGGCGACGTCGAACGATCCCTATTTCGTCAACGGCTCGCTCTGGGGCATGCAGGGCGAGGCGTCGGCGCCGGCGAATGAATTCGGATCGGGCGCTGCGGAAGCCTGGACGGCCGACAAGCAGGACTGCGGCGACGTCTTTGTCGGCATCATCGACGAGGGCTACATGTACGCGCATGAAGACCTCGCCGCCAATGCGGGAAAGAATCCGGGAGAAATCGCGAACAACTTCAAGGATGACGACGGCAATGGCCGCGTCGATGACGTTTACGGGTGGGATTTCGCCCAGAACAACAAGACCGTCTTTGACGGCGTCAGCGACGATCACGGCACGCATGTCGCCGGAACCATTGGCGCCGTTGGCGGCAACGCGACCGGCGTCGCCGGCGTGTGCTGGAGCCTCAAGCTCATCAGCGCCAAGTTTCTCGGCTTCTTCGGCGGCACGACCGCAAACGCCGTCAGGGCGATCGACTACCTGACCGATCTCAAGACGCGGCACGGCCTCAATATGGTCGCCAGCAACAATTCCTGGGGCGGCGGCGGCTTCAGCCAGGCGCTGAAGGACGCGATCTCTCGGGCCGAAGCGGCCGACATTCTCTTCATTGTCGCCGCCGGCAATGAGGGCGTTGATTGCGATGCCGCCAGCAACTGCTATCCGGCTGAGTACGACAACGCCAACATCATCTCGGTCGCGGCGATCGACAGCGCCGGCGGGCTCGCATCGTTCTCCAATCGTGGCGCCACCACCGTCGATATCGGCGCGCCGGGCGTCGGCATCTGGTCGACCATTCCGCGGCGCTCGGGCTTCCTTGGCGTCATCTCCGGCTACGCTTCCTATAACGGCACGTCGATGGCGACGCCCCATGTCGCAGGGGCCGCAGCCCTCTACAAGGCGCAAAATCCGGGCGCGACCGCGGCGCAGGTCAAGCAGGCGATTCTCGACGCGGCGGCGCCGACGCCATCGCTTGACGGCAAGACGGTCACTGGCGGCCGGCTCGACGTCGGCGGCTTCTAGGCGTCGCCTGCGCGCCGGCTTATCTTCAGTAAGCTGATGATATGCCGGCGCGCCGGGGCCGGCGGACGGAGACATTTCTCACGCAGTTCGCCGCCAAGGCTGGGGCGGTCAATTAATGAAATTGACCTGCGCCAATACTTGAAATGTCCCAACGAACTGTGCGAACGGGGCCTCGTGCTCTTACGGCGGGTTTCGGCGTGACTGGAAGAAGGGTTTTTTACGGGTTCATCGGACTTGCCGCCGTTCTCGGCCTTTGCCTGCAATACTGGCTGCAGATCGCGAATGCGCGCGGCGGCCTCGTCGATGCGACCATCGCCTATTTGAGCTATTTCACCATCATCGGGAACATGATCGGGGCAGCCGTCATGCTGGCGCCCGCCTTCGCGCCAAAGAGCGCCCTTGGCGCCTTCTCGCTCCGGCCCGACATCCGAACAGCGGTCACCCTGTACCACCTGCTGATCGGGTTCATCTACCACATGATCCTGACGCGGCAGCTCGCCCCCGCGACAGGGCTCGGACTCCTCTCCGATTACATCATTCACACGCTGACCCCGGTCGCCTTCGCCATCGACTGGATCCTGTTGACGGACAAGCGCGGCCTCAAGCTGCGCATGGCCGCTTCCTGGGCCATCATACCGGCAGCCTATGGGGTCTACACGCTCATTCGCGGCGCGGTCACCGGCGCATATCCCTACTGGTTCCTGCAGGTCGATCAGCTCGGCGCGTGGATCGTCGCCCGAAATTTTGCCTTTGTGCTGACCGCCTTTTTCCTCGGCGGCGCGGGGCTCGTATTTCTGGGGCGCGCTCTTGATTCGCGCCTGCGCGGCGACCCCTTGCGCGATCACGCCCCCGACTGACGCGGACTCTTCAGTCGGCTCCCGAAATCTCGGCTGCGCGTCTTGCCGCCGCTGCCGCCGCTCTCTTCATCAGCCTGCGAAGCGCGGCGTCGTCGCCATCGAGGACATTGAGCGCGGCCTCGGTCGTGCCGCCGGGCGACGTCACGGCGCGGCGCAGGTCCGCCGCCGCCCGCGCATCGGCGGCGAGGAGCGCGCCCGCGCCGCTCGCCGTGGCGCGCGCCAATCTTGCCGCGGCCTGCGCGTCGAGACCGAGATCGACGCCAGCCTCGGCGAGGGCCTCGACCATCAGGAAGAAATAGGCGGGACCGCTGCCGGAAATCGCCGTTACGACATCAATCTCGCGCTCGCTCCGCACCCAGACGACCTCGCCTGCTGCGCGCATAAGCGCCTCGGCGATCCGGCGATCCCCGGCGCCGACGCTCTCCGGCGCAAAGAGGCCGCAGACGCCTGCGCCCAATTGCGAGGGGAGGTTCGGCATTGCACGCGCGACGCGCGAGGAACCCAATAGCGCGACAATCCTGGCGATACTGACCCCGGCCATCACCGACAAGGTCAGTGTTCTTGCGGCCAACGGGGCGAAGCGCGGCAGCGCCTCGGCGATCGTCTGCGGCTTTACCGCGAGAACCAGGGCCTCGGCGGTCGTCGCAGCGGGGTCCGGATTGACCGCGAGCCCGGCGCCGCGCGCGGCCGCCACAGCGGGCGCGGAGGCAAATGGTTCGAAGACGGATGAAGACGGCGCTATGGCGCCGGCTTCGATCCAGCCCTTCAACAGCGCTCCGCCCATGGCGCCGGCTCCGACCAGGGCGACTGAGATTCCTTCGGTCATGCAGCGCTTATAGCGGCGCGCGCCCTTTCCGCGAAGCCTTCGTCAGTGCGCGTTTTATTCCTGGGTCGGCTCAGCGCCGCGGCTTGTCCAGCAGACGCTCGATTTCGCTGCGCGGCAGCACGATATCGCCCGGCCGCGCATAACCGAGCACAGCGCGCGCGCGTTCGTCGATCATGTCCGGATCGAGAGACTTCGTACTGAGGAGTTCGGCGCGCTTCTGCAGGGCCCGGCGCCGCGCCGTGATCTCGGCGAGTTCGGCCTTGCGCGCGGCGATCTCGGCGTTGAGGCCCTTCAGCGTGCGATAGCTCGCCGCGCCGGCCACCGCCCCGTAGGCGAGATAGACGATCCAGCACGCAAACAGCGCCGGCAGCGCCACATCCCTGGCGAATGCGCCAAGCCGTCTCATGGAGAATCCTCGTCGCCCCGACTCGTCTTTGAGTCCGGTTACAGTAAACAGTTCGTTAACCGGATCTGGTTAATGAGTTATTAACCATCCTGAGAAACCATGCGCCGAATCTGCAGGCGGGGGCCTTCAAGAAATGAGCCGGATCGACCTTTCGACGCGCGAACTTTTCTTGCGCCTCGGCGCCACGCCCCGTTCGCGCAGCGCCCGCGCCGACAAGCTGTTTCGCCGCCTCCGTGCGGAGGAGGCCGAGCCCATTCTCGAAGGCCTGCTGAAAGCGCCCGCAAGGCCTGAAATCGGCGCGAGTGCGGTCCCTAAACCGCGAAGCGCCAAGTAGCCCGCTTTTCTCCGAAGCAGGCGCAGCGATCTAGACTGTTCCAAATCCCCGCCCCAGCCCTGGGAATGCGACTTAGAAGCATTCGCAACAGAGCGCATTCCGTGACGAAATTAACCAT
>CAYTVQ010000171.1:0-6085 GCA_964441615.1 uncultured Caulobacterales bacterium
CGCCGCGACTATCACGCACGCATGAAGCAGGTGCGCCCCGACGCCATCGCCTCGCTCGATCTCGGCGAGGATCTGGAGCGCGCCGCCAACATCACCGCTCGCCGCCTCAACCGCGCCTACGAGATGCTGATGCGCGAGAAGGCGCAGGCCCCCGCGGAAGAGACGGCGGCATGAGGCGTGCGGCATGGCGCAGCCCGGTCAGCTGGCGCTGACACAGGGTTGCGATTTTCGCTCCCCGACTTACGGTTGAAGACTCCGATCGAAGCCCGCGCCCGCAGGATCGCTCCGTGCCGCTCGTTCTCATCTCCGCCGCCGCGCTCATCGCCTGGTCCTATCTCCTGATTTTTCACGGCCGGTTCTGGCTGGCGAGCGAGAGGCTCGATCCCGCAGCAACGCCGCGCGCCGCGTGGCCGTCGGTCGTCGCGGTAATCCCGGCGCGCGACGAAGCGGCGAGCATCGGACCGGTCGTGCGCGCGCACATGGCGTCCGATTATCCCGGGGAATTCGCCGTCATCGTCGTGGACGACGAGTCCAGCGACGGCACGGCGGCGATCGCTAGGGCTGCGGCCGGCGCAAGGCGGCTCGATGTCGTCCCCGCGCGACCGCTCGAAGTGGGATGGTCGGGAAAGCTCAACGCCGTCGACAGCGGGATCGAGGCTGCTTCACATATTCATCCGTGGCAGGAGTATCTGCTTCTGTGCGACGCGGACATCGTGTTCGCCCCCGCAGCGCTCGGCAGGCTGGTCGCAAAGGCCGAGACGGAGGATCTTGCGCTCGTCTCGCTCATGTCGCGACTCGATGCCCGGGGGTTCTGGGGCGCGCTCCTCATCCCCGCCTTCGTATTCTTCTTTCAGAAACTCTATCCCTTTCCGTCCGTCAACGACCCTGCAAGCCGCGTCGCGGCGGCCGCTGGCGGCTGCATGCTGGTCAATCGCGCGGCGCTCGCCCGCGCCGGGGGCGTCGAAGCAATCCGCGGCGCGCTCATCGACGATTGCGCGCTCGCCAGGCTCTTGAAACGCGCCGGAGGCCGAATCTGGGTCGGCCTCGCCCGCGACGAGGCGATCAGTCTGCGCGACAACCGCCGATATCGGTCCATTCATTCCATGGTCGCGCGCAGCGCCTTCACCCAGCTCAACCACTCATGGCTGTTGCTTGTGGGCTGTATCGCCGGCATGGCGCTCCTCTATCTGGCGCCGGCGGCCATCGCCCTGTCCTATCCAATGCATGGCGACAGACTCGCGGCCATGATGGCGCTCTCGGCCTTCCTCATGATGTCGCTCGCCTATTTCCCGACCGCGCGGCTTTACGGACTGCCGCCGGCGGCGACCTTTGCCCTGCCGGTCGCCGCCATGCTCTATGTGGGGATGACCATCGACTCGGCCCTCGCGCATCTGCGCGGGCGTGGCGGGATGTGGAAGGGCCGCGTTTATCCGCGGGCGCGCTCCTGAATCTTCAGCGCGCGTCGAGCTTGAATTCGATGCGACGGTTTTGCGCGAGCGCGGCCGCCGACGAACCCTGAACGAGCGGCGCTTCAGCGCCCGAGCCGGTGGCCATCAGGCGACGGCCGGGCACGCCCTTCGACTTCAAATGCTCGACGACCGAGATGGCGCGCTGCGCGGAAAGGTCGAGATTTGAGTCGAAATAGACGCGGCAGCCCGGTCCCAGCGGCGTCGCGTCGGCATGGCCGTCGACGCGCAGGATCCAGTCGACCTCCGCCGGAATCTTGCTGCGAATTTCGAGGAGCGCCGCCGCCAGCTTGTCGAGTTCGAGCTTGCCGGGCTCGCTGATCGTCGCCGAGCAGGGCGGGAAGAGAATGTCGCTTTCGAAGATGAAGCGGTCGCCGACGACCTTCACGTCCTTGCGGTCGCCGAGCGCTTCGCGGAGGGCCTCGAAGAAACGCGAGCGGACCTCCTGCAATTCCTGAACCTTGCGCGCGAGCGCGGCGTTGAGGCGCTGCGAAAGATTCTCGATCTGCGCATTCTGCTCCTTGTCCTTGGCCTCGGCGGCGTCGAGCGCCGCCTGCAGGCTCGCCAGCTGGCGGCGCAGCGCGGCCAGCTGGGCGTTGAGCGTGGCCAGCTCCGATTTCTGCGCTTCCGTGAGCGCCTTTTCGGCCTTCAGTTCTTCGGCCGACGCTGCGACCGCGGACGCTGCTGCGGCGGCGGCCGCCGTCGCCGCCGCGAGCTGCTGCTCCTTGTCGGCGATGGTCGTCTGCAAGGCGAGAATCTGCGCGTTCAGCGCATCCTTCTCGGACTGCGCCAGCCCCAATTGCTCGGCGAGCTCGTTGATGCGGGCGGTCAGGCGCGCCAGCTCCGAATCCTTGCTGAGCAGCTCCTCCTCGACCGAAGAAAGCTTCGCGCCGAGGTAGAACTGCGCCACGACGAAAATCGACAGCACGAACATCAGCGCGAGCAGCAGCGTCGTCAGGCCATCGACGAAGCCCGGCCAGATATTGGTGTCGCTGACGCGCCTCCGCCGCGGCATCGCCCGTCAATCCTTGCCGCCGCGGATCAGCGAGCGGTTGAGCGCGCGGATTTCGTCTTTGAGCTGCGCCGTATTCTGGGCGTGGGCGCGAATGAGTTCCTGCGTATGCGCCGCGAAGGCCGCTTCCATCGCCTGCAGCGCGGCGCCGACATCGCCGTCATAGCTTTGCGCCGCGCGCGCGCCGTCGGCGCGGCTCGTGTCCGTCATGCCCGACAGCCAGTCTTCGAGGTCGGTGTAGAAGCGCCCCTGGGCCTGGCTCGCCTGAAGATCGAGAAAGCCGACGACCAGCGAACTCGACAGGCCGAAAAGCGAGGACGAGAACGCCGTGCCCATGCCCTCGAGCGGCGCCTTCAGATTGTTGATGAGCTGGGTGATGGCGTCGCCGGTATCGGTTCCGAGCGCCAGATTGGAGATCGTCGCGCCGACTCCGTTCACCGTCTGGATGAGGCCCCAGAAGGTGCCGAGCAGACCGAGGAACACGAGGAGATGGCCGATATAGCGGCCCATCTCGCGCCCCTCGTCCATGCGCGTCGCGATCGAGTCGAGAATGGCGCGCGTCGATTCGAAACTGAGGCGCCCGCCGCGTTCATCCGCATCGAGAAGGAGCTTGGCGACCGCATTGATGATGCCTGGCGGCTTTGGCAGCCGCGCGCGCCGCGGATCGACAGTCTCGCGGAAGGCCTCGACCCAGTTGATGGCTGGCTCGAGAATCGCCGCCTGACCGAGATTGTAGAAGACCCCGACTGTGAGCACGCCAAGGATCAGCCCGTTCAGGGGCGGGTTGGCGTCGAACGCGTCGATGAGGATCGAAGAGGGGTTCGGGCTCCAGGGCGAGAGGTAATAGACGACGCCGCCCACCAGAATGAGGAAGAGCAGCATGTTCAGAATATAGCGGCCCGGCTTTACGAACCGCACCGACCGTTCCAGCGATCGCGCCATCCTCATCGCCCCTTCAAGCTGCGCAACCTCTCAGACTTACGGGATTTTCCCGCTTGCGTGAATGCGTCGACGCCGTCTTGCGACGCTGGTGTTGTTCGCCTGCGACGTTTGCTAGGCTCGCTGCACGCAATTTGGGGGAGAAAAGATGGCGAGAACCCGCCTTTTCGCGCGCATGAAGCGCGCCATCGCCCGGGCCCGCGCCGAGCAGGGTCTTGCGCCGGTCCCGCGGGCGCTCACCCGCCGGCAGGCGCTGGTCCTCGCGGCCGCCGCGGCGGCGACGGCCTGCGCCTCTAAAGGCGCCGCGCCTGCGGCGGGAGCGTCCGGCTCGCCTGTCATCATCGTCGGCGGCGGGACGGCGGGCCTGACCGTCGCCTATCGCCTCGCGGAAGCCGGCCGCAAGGCGATCGTCTATGAAGCGCAGCCGCGCTTCGGCGGACGCATGCTCACGAAGAAGGACTTCACCAGCGAAGGCATGTTCTGCGAGCTCGGCGGCGAGCTCGTCGATACCGGCCATGAAGCGCTGATCGGTCTCGCCGACGAACTCGGCGTCGGCGTTCAGCGGCTCGTGCCGGAAAATGCCCCGTCAGCGGACGTTTTCGACATAGGCGGCGCCATCCATCGCAGCCGCGACATGATCGACCCCGCAACCGGCAAGGGGGCCTTCGCGCGGATCGCCGCCGTCATTGCGAAGGACCAGGAAGCCCTCCTCACCGCGGACGACGAATGGACGCCGCGCGCCCGCGAACTCGACTCCATGAGTCTGAAAGACTATCTCGAAACCCTCCGCCCACTGACCGAAGACTGGGTGATCGCCGCGCTCGATCTCGCCTATCTCGGCGAGTACGGCCTCCCCGTCGCGGAGCAGTCGGCTCTCAATCTCGTCGATATCATTGGCGTCGACGTCACGAAGGAATTTTCGGTCTACGGCGACAGCGACGAGGCCTTCCGGATCAAGGGCGGCTCGTCCGCCCTCCCCGATGCGCTCGTCACGGCGATCGGGGCGCGCGCGGAGCTCAAAGCGAGGCACGAATTGCTCGCGATCGCGCGCGACGGGCCGGACATCAGGCTGACCATGAAAGGACCCGACGGCTCCGCCGACATTGTCGCGGAGCATGTCGTCCTCGCCCTCCCCTTCACCAAATTGCGCCAGGTCGCGGGCGTCGAGAAGCTCGGTCTCAAGAAGGAAAAGCTCGCAGCAGTCATGTCGCTCGGCTATGGCGTCAACTCCAAGCTGATGGTCGGGACCAAGTCGCGGCCGTGGCAGGGGAGCGATCCGAAGGCGCGGCTCTTCGACGGCGTCCTATATTCCGATCGCGGCATGCAGTGCATGTGGGAGACGAGCCGCGGCCAGGAAGGAAAGGGCGGCGTGCTCACCAACTTCCTGTCGAGCGATGCGGCCCTCGGCGACGAAAGGGGCGCCTATGAGATCCTTGAAGCCGCGCTCCAGGCGCTATCGCCGGTGATTATTGCGTCGCTCGACTCGAAAACCGTCGCCTCCATGTTCTGGCCGCGCCATCCTTACGCGCTCGGAAGCTATTCGAGCCCGCGCATCGGCCAGTATACGACCCTTCTCGATGTCGTGGCGACGCCGGAACTGAAGGGCCGCCTGCACTTCGCCGGGGAGCACACGAGCGCGGAATATCTCGGCTTCATGAACGGCGCAGTCGATTCCGGCGAGCGCGTCGCGCGCGAGATTTTAGAACGTTAGCGGTTTAAGAGAGCATCATGCCGGAACTGCGCCCCGCCCCCGATTGGATCATCGCCGACTGGCTCAACGCGGCGGCGCCAATTTCGCTCGCCTCCTTACGCGGCAAATGCGTGATGGCTGTCGCCTTCCAGATGCTGTGCCCCGGCTGCGTCAGCCATGGACTGCCCCAGGCGCTGCGCGTCCGTCAGACTTTCCCCGAGCATGACCTCGCCGTCATCGGCCTGCACACGGTGTTCGAGCATCATGCCGCGCAGGGCGGCCGCGAGGCGCTCGCCGCCTTCCTCCATGAATACCGGATCGGCTTTCCAGTCGGGATCGACGCGCCGGCGCCCGGCGGCGGCATTCCGCAAACCATGCGCGCCTATGGGATGCAGGGCACGCCGACGACGCTGCTCATCGACCGCGCCGGACGCCTTCGTCTCGCGAGGTTCGGCCATGTCGAGGATCTCGCCCTCGGCGCCTGGCTCGCGACGCTGATCGGCGAGGCGCCTCTGGCCGCCAATCATCCCGCCGGCGCGGCGCCGCCGGGCTGCGATGCTGATGTCTGCAAGGCCGCCGATTAGGGTCCAGCCATTGCGGGTCCTGCATCACATCAATATGCTCTGTAAACAGAGCATATGACCTGGCGTGCCTGGCCTAGCGCTTCGAGAACTGGAAGCTGCGGCGCGCTTTCTTGCGGCCGTATTTCTTGCGCTCGACCACGCGGCTGTCGCGGGTGAGGAAGCCGGCCTTCTTGAGCACCGGCCGCAGCTCCGGCTCAAAGAAGGTGAGCGCGCGCGCGATGCCGTGGCGCACGGCGCCAGCCTGGCCCGAGGGGCCCGATCCCGCCACCGTGCAGTCGATGTCGAACTGACCGCTGCGGTCAGCCGTCACCAGCGGCTGCTTGATGATCATCTGGAGCACGGCGCGGCCGAAATACTCCTTCTGATCCTTGCCGTTAACCGTGATCTTGCCCTT
>CAYTVQ010000172.1:0-6067 GCA_964441615.1 uncultured Caulobacterales bacterium
GACGAGGCGCCCCGACAGCACAAAGAAGAGGGCGTTCGAGCGCGAGCCCTGGCGAAAGAGCTCGGAGCCGCCGGCGAGCGAGAACCATGATCCGCATTCGGCGAAACAACGGACCGAATCGTCGTCGAGCGCGCGAAAGAATCTGAATTCGCGCAGGCGCTCCTCAAGCGGGCTCATGCCTTGCACTATCGCCGGTTCGAAAGAGGGAGCAAGCGCCCGCGCGCCTTGGAGGCGGAGCCGCCGGCCGGCGCGGCGGGCTTCAGTTCAATGTCTTCTTGGCGGCGGCGGATCCGGGCGCCGCCGGGCTCGACGCCGTGGTCTTGGCGTCCTTCTTTGCAACGCCAGGAAGCGGGGCGACCTCAACGCCCTCCTCGATCAGGGCCTTCACCTCGGAGCCCGAAGCCTCCCCGTAGATGCCGCGCGGGCTCGTCTCGCCATAGTGAATCTTTCGCGCCTCTTCGGGGAAGCGCTCGCCGACATAGTCGAAATTCTTCTCGACATAGTCGCGGGCGCGCGCGGCGGCGGCCGCGATCGAGCGGCGCATGTCGGCGAGGCGCTGGGCCTTCGTTTCGCTTGACGAAATCGCCGGCGCCATGATCGCCTTGCCGACCTTTGCCGAGCCGCAGGCCGGGCAGGACAGCAACCCGTCCGCCGCCTGCGCGTCGTAATCGGAGCTGTTCCGGAACCAGCCTTCGAACTCGTGGTCGGCGTCGCAACGCAGTTGGTACTTGATCATATGGTTATACTGTGGGCTTTCCCGCCTGCTTACAAGGGTGCGGAATGCGCGCCTCCAAATGGCCACATCGCTTAACGGCGCCGCGCCGTTGCCGCAGCACGGTGCAATAAACGCTCCAGCGCCGGGCGGGGGCGCCGCCTGGCGGACGCGCAACTGTTGCACGAATTTCAGTGCGCCGCGGGAAAGACCCGGACGCTTATCGCGTTTTCGAGCCCCAGATTGGGAATGCGTGCGCGTGACTCCGCCGCCTTTTGCGGATCGATCTCGCCCAGGATGACGCCGGGATCGGCACCCGCAGCTTCGGCGATGATCTCGCCCCAGGGGCTGATGATCAGCGAATGGCCGTAGGTCGCCCTCCCGTCTTCGTGATCGCCCCCTTGCGCCGCGGCGATGACGAAAGCGCCGTTCTCGATCGCCCGGGCGCGCAGGAGCGCGCGCCAGTGCGCCTCGCCGGTCTGCCTGGTGAACGCCGCCGGAACGCAGAGCACGTCCGCCCCGGCCCGCGCCAGCGCGCGGTAGAGATGCGGGAAGCGCAGGTCGTAACAAACCGTGAGGCCGAAGGACGCCAGCGGCGTCTGGCAGACAACCGCATCAGTTCCGGCATCATACACATTCGACTCCCGCCAGGATTCACCGTTTGGGAGATCGACGTCGAAGCGATGAATCTTGTCGTAGCGCGCAGCGACGCGACCGTCCGGCGCAAACAGAAATGTGCGGTTCGCCGCGCGGCGGGGGCCGGTGCGGATCGCCATGGACCCGACATGCAAGAAAATGCCGAGCCGCTGCGCCAGCGCCGCGAAGGCGCCGATCTCGAAAGCGCCCTCCTCGTCATCGAGATGGGCGAAGAGCCGCTCGGCGCTCCGGTCGAGCACGTTCGTCATTTCGGGAGTCGAGACGAAGCGCGCCCCTCGGGCGGCGGCGTCCTCGATGAGGGCGGACGCCGCGGCGACATTCTTGCGGCGGTCAATGCCAGCACGCATCTGGACGCAGGCCGCGAGAAATGCCGTCATTGAGCGGCGACGCCAAGCAGGGCGTCGAGCTTGCCGGCGCGATCCAGAGCCTCGAGATCGTCGCAGCCGCCGACATGCACGGCGCCGATGAAAATCTGGGGATAGGTCATGCGCCCGCCGGAGCGGGCGAGCATTTCGTCGCGCTTGGCCTCATCGAGGGCGGCGGAAATCTCCGTATACGCAACGCCCTTCTTCCCGAGCAGCGCCATGGCCCGGACGCAATAGGGGCACATGGGCTTGGTGTAGATGACGACGCCTGCAGTGACCGTTGCCGACATTCAGGCCCCTAGAGCCGTGACGCCGCGCAGGGCGCGCGCCACCACCAGCGCCTCAACCTGCGCCGCGCCCGCCTTCTTAAGAGCGCGGGCGCAGGCCGACAAGGTGGCGCCCGTGGTCAGAACGTCGTCGATGAGAACGACATGGCGTCCATTGAGGCGCGGCTTCCAGGCGTCGCTCGCCGCAAAAGCGCCCGCAACATTGCGTCGGCGGGCCTCTGCGCCGAGCCGCTGCTGCGGCGGCGTCGGCTTGATGCGGCGGAGCGCATCGACGCCAAGCCCGGCCCCGCGCGCCTCCGCGAGCCCCGCGTGAAGGCCTTGCGCGAGGATGGCGGCCTGATTGTAGCGGCGCTGAATGAGCCGCAGCGGATGCAGCGGGCAGGGGACGATAAGCGCGCCGCGCCAGTCGACGCCGGCGCCCGCGCGCGCCAGGAGGCGGGCGAGCAGCGGCAGGAGCTCGGTCCGGTCGGAATGCTTGAAGGCGACGATAAGCCTGTGGCTGGCCTCCCCGTAAACGACAGCGGCGCGCGCGCGGTCGAATGCGGGCGGCTCGGCGCTGCAGGCGCCGCAGACCGAGTCCGCGCCCTCTTCGGCTCCGAAGGGCGCGCCGCACGACGCGCAGGCGGGGTCGTCGATGAACTGCAATTGCGACCATCCGGACGCGGACAGGAGGCCAGGGGCCGCCACGCGTTCGCCTGAGATCGGACAGGTCGGCGGCAGCAGGAGATCGAGCGCCGCCTTTGCGGCCCCTTTCACGCTGCGGACGAGATCGTCGGCGCGCATCGGGCGGTCCCGGGGCTCGAGGTCTTCGATCATGGGAAGGAGCGTAGCGCGCGCCGACCGCGCTTCCCGCACCAAGATTTCAACAGCCGGTCAGGCCGCCTCGACCCTCACGACTTCCGGTACGTAATGCTTGAGCATGTTCTCGATCCCGGCCTTCAGGGTCGCAGTCGAGGACGGGCAGCCCGAGCAGGAGCCGTGCATTGAGAGGAAGACGACGCCGGTGCGCGGCTCGTAATGCTTGAAGACGATGTCGCCGCCGTCCTGCGCGACGGCGGGCCTGACGCGCGTGTCGATCAGCTCGATGATCTGCTCGACGACCTCCCGGTCCTCGCCTTCATAGTCATCGAGGCTCGTCGCCATCGACGCCCGCCGCGGCGCGCCATCGGTCATGACCGGCAGATTGGCGAAGAGGTGGTCGGCGATGGCGCCGAGGATCACGGGCTTCAGATGCCGCCACTCGCTCGCGGCGTTCTTGGTCACGGTCACGAAATCGGCGCCGAGAAAAACGGCCTCAACGCCCTCGATGTCGAACAGCGACAGCGCCAGCGGCGATGGCGCCGCGGTTTCCCTGCTGGGAAAATCGATCCCGAGCTTCGGCGCCCCATTCTCGTCGGCGCCGAGGACTGGACGGCCGGGATTGAACTTCAGCGATTGCGGGTTCGGGGTGTCTTCGGTCTGGATGAACATGGAAGAGAAGATAATGGGCGATCGCCGCCGGGCAATGGGCGTCCAAGGGGTCTTGGGCCGTTAATTCCCGTTGCCGAGGCCCCCTGACGCTCCCTATCCTCGCGATCGGGATTGGAGAGAAGTTATGAGAATCTGGCTTTTGACCGGCGCCCTTGCAGCGCTCGCGGCGTGCAACTTCGTCGCAACCGGGACCGGCGTCGCCGGCCCCACCGCCACGTCGCATGTCGTCGGCGTCGCCGAGGCCGGGCGCGCCGCCTTCGTGCAGAAAGGCTGCGTCATGTGCCATTCGGTGAACGGAGTCGGCGGCAAGGCGGCGCCGGCGCTAGACGCCGAGGTCGGCGGCCCGGCGATCGACCCGCTCGACTTTGCGGCGCGCATGTGGGCGGGCGCGCCGGCCATGATCGAACTCCAGTCAATCGAGCTCGGTTATACAGTCTCGCTCTCGGGTCAGGACCTTGCCGACCTCGCCGCCTTCGCCGCCAGCATCGACGAACAGCGCAAACTCGCGGCGGACCAGATACCCGAGGGCATGCGCGATTCCCTCCTCGATGAGCGCTTCTGGGAGATGGAAGACTGGGACGAATTCCTGCGAAAGGGGCAGGAAGGCTATGAGCCTGTCGAGCCGGAAAGCGGCACGGGAGACCCGGCGCCGCAGTGAAAATCCGGCAAGGTCACGCGCTTGAGACTTGACCCATTCCGGGACTCCCCTAGCCAAGGGCCGAAGTACTGGTCAGGGGATTGTCATGAGGTTCTGGATCGGGGCTGCGCTCGCGGCGCTGGCGCTCGGCGCCTGTTCGAGCGCGTCCAAGGGTGAATCGGCGCCCGGCGAGGCGGCGCGGCTGGAGGCCGACGCGGCCCTTAACAGCGCCGTCGGCGGCGCCTGGCGGACGCCGACCAATACGGCGCGCGACATCTATCGCAAGCCGGAAGCCGCGCTGAGCTTCTGGGGCCTCAAACCCGGCATGACGATCCTCGAACTCCAGCCCGGCGGCGGCTACTGGACCGAGATCCTCGCGCCCTACGCCCGCCAGACCGGCGGCGTCTACAAGGCGACGGCGGCGGATCTCGGCAACCCGGAGCTTTCGCAGGCGGCGCGCGATGCGCGCGCCAGATTCGAGGAACGCTTCGCCGACACGTCGATCTACGGCAAGATCGTCTGGGTGAACTTCGGTCCGAAATCGGTCGGACTCGGGCCCGACGCCTCCGTCGATTTCGTGCTCAATGGCCGCAATATCCATAACTGGATGGCGGCTGGCACGCTCGACAAGGTGCTCGCCGAAAGCTTCGCTGTTCTGAAGCCCGGCGGCATTCTCGCCATCGAGGAGCACCGCAACGCCGCCGGGGCGGTTCAGGACCCGAAGGCCGCGACGGGTTATGTGACCGAAGCCTTCGTCATCGACGCTGCGGAGCGCGCCGGCTTCAGGCTTGATGCGCGCTCGGAGATTTTGGCAAATCCGAAGGACGATCGCGATCATCCCTTCGGCGTATGGACGCTGCCGCCCGTTCTGCGCACGGCGCCGCAGGGTCAGCCCGCCGATCCCAGCTTTGATAGCGCGCCGTACAAGGCAATCGGCGAGAGCGACCGCATGGCGCTCCGGTTCGTGAAACCCTAGGCCAGTAAGGCAGGCGGCCGCCGCGCGACCTGCTGGCTATTGCCACCGGCCTGCTGCCTCCCCTAGCTTCCGCCGCGATTCTTGGCCCTTTCAACGGAGCCCTCCTTGGCGACGCCCGACTTCCTGCTCGACTGGCTGCCGATCCTCGTCTTTCTCGGCATTGCGGTCGCCCTCTCGATCGGCTTCCTCGTTGCGCCGATGCTTATCGCGCCGAAGGACCCGGACCCCGAAAAGGTCTCGACCTATGAGTGCGGCTTCAACGCCTTCGACGACGCCCGCATGAAATTCGACGTGCAGTTCTACATCGTCTCGATCCTGTTCATCATCGTCGATCTCGACGTGGCCTTCCTGTTCCCC
The DNA here is from genome assembly GCA_964441615.1 of uncultured Caulobacterales bacterium. GTDB lineage: Bacteria > Pseudomonadota > Alphaproteobacteria > Caulobacterales > Parvularculaceae > Amphiplicatus. Next base: position 5,462 of record CAYTVQ010000172.1, read on the forward strand.
TGGGCGGTCGCGCTCTTCAATCCGACCTTGGGCGCCGACCGCGACTTCCAGATCTTCGCCTTCTGGTCGATGTTCGTCTTCCTCGCCGTGTTCGCCATCGGCTTCCTCTATGAGTGGAAGAAGGGGGCCCTCGAATGGCGCTAGACGACAAGCCGATGGAAGGCCCGGTCTATCGCCCCGACGCGAAGGACCCCTTCTTCTCCGAGCTCTCCAACGAACTCGCCGATCGCGGCTTTTTCACCGCGCCGGCCGACGCCCTCATCAACTGGGCGCGCACGGGCTCCTTGATGTGGATGACCTTCGGGCTCGCCTGCTGCGCCGTCGAGATGATGCAGGCCTCGATGCCGCGCTGGGACCTTGAGCGCTTCGGATTCGCGCCGCGCGCCTCGCCCCGGCAGTCCGACGTCATGATCGTCGCCGGAACCCTGACCAACAAGATGGCCCCGGCGCTCCGCAAGGTCTACGACCAGATGCCGAACCCGCGCTACGTCATCTCGATGGGGTCCTGCGCCAATGGCGGCGGCTACTATCACTACTCCTACGCCGTGGTCCGCGGCTGCGACCGCATCGTGCCGGTCGACATCTACGTGCCCGGCTGCCCGCCGA
>CAYTVQ010000173.1:0-6023 GCA_964441615.1 uncultured Caulobacterales bacterium
GGACGATCGTCTCGCCCTCGCGGGGCGCCTTGAAGCGGATTGCGAAGGGGGCCTCCGGCGCCTTGGCGGGGTCTGCATCGCGCCAGGGGCTTTCAAAACGGATTCGCGCCTCGCGCGCCCGCTCGCGGGCCGCATCTGTCTCCTCCGGGGTCATGTAGCATCGATAGGCGCCGCCCTTCGCCAGCAGCTCGCGTGCAATTTCAGCGTGGCGACCGCGGCGGCCATATTGCGAGACGGGCGGTCCGTCCCAGTCGAGGCCGAGCCAGGTGAGGCCGTCAATGATCGCCCGCACGGCCGCCTCATTGTGGCGCGCGCGATCGGTATCCTCGATCCGCAGGAGAAATCGACCGCCCCTGCCCCGTGCATAAAGCCATGAAAAGAGAGCTGTGCGTGCGCCCCCGATATGAAGGTAGCCGGTCGGCGACGGCGCGAAGCGGGTGACGATCTCGGACATGGTTGCGGCGCGGCTCGGTTTGGGTTCTCTTTGGCTGCTTCGGCCAGTCGGGTTCGCCTCTATCGCCGAAAACCCCCGTCAGTTCCAGCACGACCTCCGCCATGTCCCCCCTGGATCACGCCACTGGGCCCGTAAGCGCCGATGCAATCCTGCGCACGCGGCCGGGAGCCCTCCTTGCGGTCCGGGCGCGCCTTCATGGCTGGTCTGCGGCCGAAAGCCGACGCCTCATTTTGTGGGCGCCTGTGGCCGTCGGCGCCGGTGCGGCGTTCTACCTTTCGTTGAACGCCGAACCGCCGGCCCTGGCGGCCCCGCTGATCTTTCTGATTTGCGCGGCCGCATCAGCATTCCTGCCCCGCGCGCGCCTCCTTGCACGAACTATCCTGCTCATCGCGCTCGGCTTCTCCGTGGCCGACTGGAGGACCGCTATGGTCGCAGCGCCGCAACTTGCACGAGCGCTCACACCCCGCACGGTGACCGGCGTTCTCCTTTCTGTCGATGAGTCGCCAAAACTGCGCCGGCTTATCATCGCGCTTCAGTCTGTCGATGGTCTGGCAGCGGATCAGCTTCCGAAGCGCGCGCGCCTGAGCTGGCGCGGCAAGGAGTTCGACGCCCTTCCCGGCGACCGCATTTCGCTGCGCGCGGGACTCTCGCCGCCGCCCGCGCCCTCCGTTCCTGGCGGTTTCGATTATGCGCGACAGCTCTATTTTCAGAAGATCGGCGCACTAGGTTATGTCGTCAGCACGCCGGCAGTGCTGGAGCGTCCCTCGACACTGACGGGCCGCGCGGGCGCCGCCATCGAAAGCGCCCGCCTCGCTCTCACGCGTCGCATCCTCGCCGCGGCGCCCGGCGATGGCGGCGCGCTCGTTGCAGCGACCATCACCGGCAAGCGCGAGGCGATTTCAGAGGAGGCGGAAGCGCAGCTGCGCGACTCAGGACTCGCACATCTGATCGCGATTTCGGGCCTCAACATGGCGCTGGCGACCGGCATCATATTCGGCGCCGTGCGCCTGACGCTGGCGTTCATACCGCCGATCGCGCTACGCTATCCAGTGAAGAAGTGGGCGGCCTGCGCGGCGCTGCTGGGCGGACTTCTCTACCTGCTCATCTCAGGCGGCGACTGGTCCGCCGAACGCGCCTTCATCATGACATCGATCTTCTTCATCGCCATTCTCGTTGATCGGCGCGCGCTGTCCCTGCGCAACGTCGCCATCGCGGCGCTCGTCATATTGCTCATTTCGCCCGAGGCGGTGATCCACCCGGGATTTCAGATGTCCTTCGCCGCGGTCACGGCGCTCATCGCCGCCTATGAGTGGTATGCGGGGCAGCTCGATCCCGACCGCAGCTTTTCTTGGCCGGCGCGGCTTTGGCGCTACTTCTGCGGCGTCACGGCGACCGACATCGTCGCCTCGACAGCGACCGGACCCTTCGCCATCTATCATTTCAACCGCGCCGCAATTTTCGGATTGCCTGCGAATATCGTCTCAATCCCGATCATGGGTTTCTGGGTGATGCCCATGGCTATGATCGCGCTCCTCTTCCTGCCGTTTGGCCTCGACGCGCCGCTCTGGAGGCTTGCTGCAGCTGGTGTTGATGCGGTGATCTGGATCGCGGCGCAGGCCTCGTCATGGCCAGGGGCTGTAAGAACCTTTGCACAATGGCCGCCGCTCGCGCTCGTCGTTCTGACGCTTGGCGGACTCTGGCTCTGCCTGCAATCGGCGCCCTGGCGCCTCGCCGGCCTCGCCGCGCTCCCGATCGCCCTTCTGCTCGCCGGCGCCGTCCGCCCGGCCGACCTCTTTGTCTCGAGCGACGGAACCAACGCCGGGCTCGTCCTTACCGACCACAGCGGGCGCTCCGCACTCGCGCTCTTCCGCCCGCGAAAAGACAAGTTCGAGGCCGGCGTCTGGAAGGAGCAGATCGGCGCCGACGCCGATTCCTCGCCAACGCTGGCGATCGCGGACGTCGGCCGCTGCGACCGCGCCGGTTGCGTCGCCGCCCTGAGGGATCGGCAAATCGCCGTGACTGGAGACCCCCTCGGCCTCGCCGATGATTGTGCCCGCGCCGATCTGGTGGTCGCACTCTTCCCGGTAAGCCGCCCGCAGAAGGAGGCCTGTGCGACGAGCCTGGTTGATCGCCGCGACGCATGGAATGGCGGTGCGCTCGCGATCTGGCTTGGCCCCGACCGCCCCCGCGTGGTCGCTGTCAATGATTTGAGGGGCAAACGTCCCTGGACGGCCGAGCGGCGCACGAACCGTCTTCCGCAGACAGCGCGAGCGCCTCTATAAGGCCCCGAGGAGAAGTCGTATTCGCGCCGTCGCCGCACCCGGAGAATCCCATTACGAGGGCCATCGCGACCGCCTCCGCGAGCGCTTCATGCGGGCGGGCGTCGAGGGGGTGCAGGATTACGAATTGCTGGAGCTCGTGCTTTTCCGCGCCATTCCGCGCAAGGACGTGAAGCCGATCGCAAAGGCCCTGATCGCGCGTTTCGGCGGATTTGCCGAGGCCGTCGCTGCGCCCGCGGAGCTGCTCGTCGAAACGCCGGGCGTCTCTGCGAGCGTCATGCGGGAGCTGAAGATCATTCAGGCGGCCGCCCTGAAGCTGGCGCAGGCGCGTGTTCTCAAGCGGCCGGTCATCTCGTCCTGGGGGGATCTCCTCGCTTATTGCCGCGCAGCCATGGCAGACGAACAATCCGAGACCTTTCGGGTCCTGTTCGTGGACAAGAAGAACATTCTGATCGCGGACGAAGTCCAGCAGAAGGGAACCGTCGATCATGCGCCCGTCTATCCGAGGGAGGTCGTCAAACGCGCGCTCTCGCTCGGGGCGTCGGCGGTCATTCTCGTGCACAACCATCCGTCTGGCGACCCGACCCCTTCCCGCGCCGATATCGAGATGACGCGCGAAGTGGTCAAGGCGGCGCAGGCCCTCAATATCCGCGTGCATGACCATCTCGTCATCGGCAAGGGCCGCGAGGCGAGCTTCAAGGCGCTGGGGCTGCTCTAAAGTGCCCCGCATCATCACACTGACGCCAAACCCTACCTTTGACTTCGCGGTCGATGCGGACTTCGTCGCGCCAAACCGCAAGCTCCGGTGCAGGAATCCGGCTTCTCATCCGGGCGGGGGCGGCGTGAACGTGGCGCGCGCGGCCCATCGCCTCGGCGCCGATACGCTTGCCATCTTCACCATGGGCGGCGTCTATGGCGCTGCTGTGAAGGACCTGATCGCCGCCGAAGGCGTGCCGATGCGGCCTGTTCCTGTGCGGGGCGAGACGCGCATCGCCTTCCATGTGCGCGACCTCAGGGCGGGCGATGAATACCGGTTCAACCTTCCGGGCGCGGAAATGTCGGCGGATGAATGCGCGGCTGTGATGCGTTCGCTTGAGATGGAAGCTGCGCCCGGCGACTATGTCGTCGGTTCGGGAAGCCTGCCGCCAATGCCGGGCGGCGGCGCCGATTTCTGGGCCCGGGCGGCGCGGGTCTCCAAGAAAAGCGGCGCGCGCTTCGTGCTGGATTCGATCAGTGGCGTCGAAGCGGCGCTGGCGGAAGGCGTCTTCCTCTTTCGCCAGAACGAGCATGAGTTGCGAGCCTTCGCCGGCCGCGATCTTGGCTGGCCCGACGAGGTGAATTCTTTCGCGCGTGAGCTTGTCGGGTCGGGAGCGGCGGAACGCGTGGTGATTTCGCACGGCGATGACGGCTCGCTCATGGCGGGCGCGCGCGAGACGGTCATCGTCCCCGTGGTTCCCGTCAGGGCGCACAGCGCGGTCGGCGCCGGCGACAGTTTCGTGGCGGCGCTGGTCGTGTCGCTAATACGCGGCGAGACCGACGAACAGGCGCTGCGCCATGGCGCGGCGGCCGCTGCGGCGACCCGCCTCTCTCCGGGAACGGCGCTGTTCGAGCCCGCCGATGTCGCGCGCCTCCTTGGCGGCTGACTGCTACCCCTTGCGACGGTAGAGATAGTCCTCCGGAAGGCCGACGCGGACGCAGGCCTGCGCCGGCGGCGCTGAGCGCAACATGAGGCGGTCGGCGCGCCGCCCGAGCCTGCGCACGACAAAGCCTTCAAAGGGCCGCAGGCCCCAGCCCTCAAGTCCCAGCGTCACGCGCGCCGACCAGGGCACGAGTTCGACCGCCGCGCGGATGAGAGGACGCTGGGCGTATTTCGCGAGGCCCGGAAAAGCCTCGGCCTCGCGCATGATGTTGAGGAATTCGAAGACAATGTCGGAGCGCTCGAAGCGGGGAGACATTCTCTGGAACAGCGCCTGGAACTCCGCCTGCGATTTCGGCGGCGAAGTCGCGCCATAGAGCGCCGACCCGGCGCCGCCCTCGGAATAAAACCGGTCTTTTTCATCCGGCGAGAGACGGCGCACATAAGCGCTGTAGGCTTCGAGAAAGCCGAAGGCGGCGGTCGCCTGCACCCAATTGAGGAGTTCCGGGTCATTGGCCCGGTAAGGCTCGCCCGAGGGTGTAACGCCCTCAACCCGGTCATGCATGCGCCTGACATTGGCGATCATCGTCTCGGCGACGCTTCTTGCGCCGTAAACCGTCGCCATGGCGGCCATGCCGGTGCGTCGGAGTCGCCCGACCGGATCGCGTTTGAACGAGGAATGGTCCCACACGCCCGAGCGGACCCGCGGCTCAGCAAACTCAAGCAGAACCGCAGTCACGCCGCCGATGAAAAGCGAGATGGGGTTCTTGAAGATGCGCCAGGAAATGGAATCGGGCGGGACCAGCGCGGGCTCGCCCGCCGGCGACGCAAAATCAATTCTTGGCGCTGGGCCGCCGGTCAGGAACTGCTGCGTAGCGTCGTCGAGCCGGTCTTCCACCTTCCCGCGCAGCGCCGAGCGGATCCCGTCGAACCCGGTTCTCACAAAACTGATTCCCACCAAGGCCTGCCCTCGCCCAATGGGATCATGCTATCTGAAAATGACCGTTAAAGGACAGCTTTGCGGTGCTGCGCCCGGGCAACAGAAAGGTGCCCCCCAAAGCGGGCGGCGCCGTCCAACAAGAAGGGATCAATCAGCTTGGCAGGCCCGGCGGCGACCTACTCTCCCACGTCTTGAGACGTAGTACCATCGGCGCTGGAGACTTTAACGGCCGAGTTCGGAATGGGATCGGGTGGAATTTCTCCGCTATTACCACCAGACCGGCAAAACCGACTGAAATGCGAGAGCGCCTCGCCTTGGACCGCACTTCGGCGATCCTTTTCAAGGCATGTCAAACTTCACGCGAAGATCCCCAAACGGACCGTTCGCCGCGCACGAGTTTCTTCTCATGCATGTGACTGCATGAGGACGATCAAGCCAATCGAGCAATTAGTACCGGTTAGCTTCAAGCATTGCTGCTCTTCCACATCCGGCCTATCAACGTGGTGGTCTTCCACGGCTCTCAAGGGAATGTTTGTTTCGAGGCGGGTTTCCCGCTTAGATGCCTTCAGCGGTTATCCCTTCAACACATAGCTACCCAGCTGCGCCATTGGCATGACGACTGGTCCACCAGAGGTGTGTCCATCCCGGTCCTCTCGTACTAAGGACAGCTCCTCTCAACATTCCTACACCCACGGCAGATAGGGACCGAACTGT
>CAYTVQ010000174.1:0-5997 GCA_964441615.1 uncultured Caulobacterales bacterium
CGAGGCCGATTTCCTCGACAAGACCGGTGAACATCAGGCCCCCCGCGCGCGCAGGCCGCGCATGAAGATATCCGGGCCGATCAGTTCCGGCTCCTTGAAGTCGAAGCGATGTGCGTCCGAGAGCCGGGCGGCGCCGACGCCGTCAAACGCCGACCGCCCGCCGCCGATGAGGATCGGCGCGATAAAGAGCCAGACCTCATCGATGAGGTCAGCGTCAAGAAAGGCTCCGAGCACTTCGCCTCCGCCTTCGAGCATGACGGTGACGACGCCGCGCGCATAGAGAATATCCAGCAGGTCGTCCGGGCGGGCCCGCCCGCGCTCATTCGCGGCGCACAGGATCGGCTCAACGCCATGCTCGCGAAACCGGGCGAGCCGGCTTGCCGGCGCCGCGGCCGTTGTCGCCAGCGCCGCGCCGCGGCCGGTCCTTTCGAAGGCCTTTGCGCCCGGAGAGGTGCGGCCGGTTGAGTCGAGAACCACGCGGAGCGGAAAATGCGTCTCGCCGTTCAAGCGCGCCGTCAGCGCCGGATCGTCGGCGATGATTGTGCCGGCGCCGGCGATGATCGCGTCGGCCATGCGGCGGAGTTCGTGACCCTTCTCGCGCGCGAGCGCGCCGGTGATCCATTTGCTGTGCCCGCTTGCGGTTGCGATGCGCCCGTCGAGAGACATGGCGGCCTTGGCCACGACATAGGGACGCCGCGCCGTCAGCGTGTGAAGCCAGGCCCGGTTGAGTTCGCGCGCCTCGTCTTCAAGAACGCCGGAACGCACCTTGACGCCGGCCATCTGAAGTCGCGTCGCGCCGCCGGCGGCCAGCGCGTGCGGGTCGGCGAGGGCGTACACGACTTCGGAGACTCCGGCCTTCAGCAGCGCTTCGGTGCAGGGAGGCGTGCGACCGTGGTGATTGCAGGGCTCGAGGGTCACATAGGCGCAGGCGCCGCGGGCGCGCTCGCCCGCCTGGGCCAGCGCCTCAGGCTCGGCGTGCGGCAGGCCGGCCCCCTTGTGCCATCCTTCGCCGACGATCTGGCCGTTCTTCACAATCACGCAGCCGACCATCGGGTTCGGCGCCGTACGCCCGAGGCCAAGGCGCGCCAGTTCCAGCGACCTGCTCATGAATCGCGAGTCGGCCTCGCGCTCGGATCTCAGCCGGTCGCCCGCACGTCCTGGTCGGGCCGGACGACTGTCGTCCGGATCGTGACTCCCAAGAAAGCCGGCATTCTTCACCCCGGCGCCGCCAGCCATAACAAAACCCCGTGCTCGAGGAGCGACGGGGCTGGCTGCGACTGCACACCGTCCGCCTCGCCGGCTGCCAGCCAGGCGGGCCTCGCATGTGACGCCGTTGACCTTCTTCCATCCGGACTTTGACCGTCGGCTCTGGGATCTCACCAGATCGTGCTTGGCGTCTTGCCGCGCTCGCGGGCTCATCGGCTTTCGCCGCATCACCGCCGGTGGGGACTTTCACCCCGCCCCGAAGATCCTTTTTGCGGACCGTTCCGCGCTCCCTATATAGCGGGGCTGCGGCCCGGCTTCAACAGCGGCCGCCAGCCAAAGGGATTTTGCCGAAATGACCACTGTCTCCGCGCGGCGGCAGCCGGCCGAATGGGCGCCGCATCGGCGCGTCTGGGTGGGATGGCCGAGCGCCGCCGATCTTTGGGAAGAAGATCTCATCCCGGCGCGGCGCGAGGTCGAGGCCCTGGTGAGGGCGATCATTCTTCCTGATCCGGAAGATCCGATCGGCGCTCGCATGTGCGGCGAAACCGTGACGCTGCTCGCGCGTGGGGCCGAGGCGTTCGCCGCCGCCGAGGCGCTGCGCCAACGGCTGCCTCAGCCTGGCCTCCTTACCATTGAGGAGGCGCCGATCGGAGATATCTGGCTGCGCGATACGGGCCCGATCTTTGTTAAGGACGAGTCCGGCGCCGCGGCGGCCAGCGCCTTCCGCTTCAATGGCTGGGGCGGGAAATACCTCCTCCCGGACGACGACCGCATCGGGGAGATCGTCGCGGAGCGCGCCCGCGTGCGGCTGCGGCGCTTTCCTGATTTCATCGGCGAGGGCGGCGCGATCGAGACGGACGGGGAGGGCACGGTCATCACTACGCGCCAGTGCCTTCTCAATCCGAACCGCAATCCTGGACTTTCAGAACGAGAAATCGAGGGCGTTCTGAAATCGGCGGTCGGCGCCGAGAAAGTGATCTGGCTTGATGAAGGTCTCACCGGCGATCACACCGATGGACATGTCGACAATCTCGCCCGCTTCATCGCGCCGGGCCGGGTCGTGTGCATGCGCCCCTGTGGCGACGATGATCCGAATGCGGAGGTCCTCCGCGCGATCCGCGATCGCCTCGCCGGCGCGACAGACGTCGCCGGGCGCAGACTCGAAGTTATCGAAATTCCCTCGCCGGGCCTTGCCCTACTTGACGGCGAGCCGGCTCCTGCGAGCCACATGAATTTCTACATCGCCAACGGCTCGGTCATCATGCCGACCTATGCGGCCCTGACCCGCAATGAGCTCGCCGGCGAGGAGGCCCTCTCGATCCTGGACAGTCTCAAGGTCCGTCCATTCTCGATCGGCCTTGATTCCTCGAGTCTCCTGACTGGCGGCGGCAGTTTTCACTGCATCAGCCAACAGGAGCCGGCATAAGAATCGCGCAGCCAGCAAAGCAAAGCGCGCCGACATGCGGCGCGCTTTGAACTCTCCTTGTGCCGGGACCGTCAGGCGGCCCTTCTTGGACGGCCGCGACCCTTGGAGGCGGGCTTTCTGCCCGAGCCGGTTCGCGCCGTGCCCAGTCCGATGTCCTTGGCGAATTGCGATCGGCGCTTCGAATAGTTCGGCGCCGTCATCGGATAGTCGGGAGGCAGGCCCCATTTGCGCCGGTAATCCTCCGGCGACAGACCGTATTGGGTCCGTAGGTAGCGCTTCAGCATTTTGAGGCGCTTTCCGTCTTCCAGGCAAATTATGTAGTCCGGCATAATGGACTTCTTCACGGGAACAGCCGGCTCTTGATTGCCGGCGCTTGCCGTGCCGCCGCGGGCAAGTGCACGAACCGCATCGTGCACTTCCTGCAGGAGGGCCGGCAGCTTGTCCGGCGTCACCGAATTGTTGCTGACGAACGCCGCAACAATATCAGTAGCCAGATGAAGCGTTTCGCTCGGCTCCATCCCTTCCTTTTCTTCAGCCATGAATTGGCTTTCTCCTTTTCAAACAACATCGGCCGCTTGGCGCGGCGCCCGGTTGTGACTGCGATTGGTTCTGTAGAACCGGGGGCTGCCCTTGAATCGCTTGCGCGAATTCGCCCGAAAGCCGGCCGCCCAGTCCGCAGTTCCAGTGACGCTGTTAGGCCTGTCGCGCAGCAATGGCAAGAAAAAGGCGTCTCTGTTCGACTTCAGGCGCAAGCAATAGCGCCTGTGCGTCATGGCTCCTGCAGCGGCCGTGCCGCATTGCGGTATAGGTCCGCCGCGCGTATACGAATCGCCGTTCACCCAAGGACCGCCGGCGGCGGCGTCGCATAGGAGCGACGGCAGGGAGGCATCCATGGCGGTCGTTTCGTCGAGGCCCGAGGCGTTTTTCACGGCGACTTTATCCGCCGCCGATCCCGACATCTTTGCGGCGGTCGGCCGCGAACTTGGCCGCCAGCAGGATCAGATCGAGCTGATCGCCTCCGAGAACATCGTCTCAAGAGCGGTCCTTGAAGCCCAGGGCTCGGTCCTCACCAACAAGTACGCCGAAGGCTACCCCGGCAAACGCTACTATGGCGGGTGCGAGTTCGTCGATCAGGTCGAAGAGATCGCCATCGATCGCGCCCGGCGGCTTTTCAATTGCGAGGAGGCGATCGTTCAGCCCCATTCCGGGAGCCAGGCCAACCAGTCGGTGTTCATGGCGCTGATGCAGCCGGGCGATACGTTCCTCGGCATGGATCTTTCCGCCGGCGGACATCTCACCCATGGCGGCAAGGCGAATCAGTCCGGCAAGTGGTTCAATGCGGTTCATTATGGCGTGCGCCGCGACGACTGCCGCATCGACTATGACGATGTCGCTGCGCAGGCGGACAGGCACCGGCCAAAGGTGATCATCGCCGGCGGCAGCGCCTATTCGAGGCTGATCGACTTCAGGAAGTTCCGGGAGATCGCCGACGGCGTCGGCGCGTATCTGATGGTGGATATGGCCCACTTCGCCGGTCTGGTCGCGGCTCGTGTCATTCCGAACCCGCTTGATGACGCCCATGTGGTGACGACGACGACCCACAAGACCCTGCGCGGGCCGCGCGGGGGCATGGTGCTGACCAACGACCCGGAAATCGCCAAGAAAGTACGGTCAGCGCTGTTTCCAGGCCTCCAGGGAGGGCCGCTCATGCATGTGATTGCGGCCAAGGCCGTCGCCTTCGGCGAAGCCCTGCAGCCGTCCTTCAGGGTCTATGCGCAACAGGTGATCGCCAATGCGCAGGCCCTTTCGGGTGTCCTTCTCGACGCAGGCTACGCGGTCGTCTCTGGCGGCACTGACACCCATCTGGCGTTGATCGATCTTCGGCCAAAGGGCGTCAAAGGCGCCGCCGCCGAGCAGAGCCTCGAACGCGCCGGCATCACGTGCAACAAGAACGGCGTGCCCTTCGATTCCGAAAAGCCGACCATCACTTCCGGAATCCGCGTCGGGTCTCCGGCGGGCACGACCCGGGGATTCGGAATCGCCGAGTTCCGTGAGGTTGGCGCCCTGATGGCCGAAGTGCTCGACGGCCTCGCTCATGGCGGCGACAACGGAGCAGTCGAACAGCTCGTGCGCGCCAGGGTGAAGGCGCTCACGGCGCGCTTCCCGATCTACTGAGTTCCGCCAATGCGCTGTCCTTTTTGCGGTTGTGAAGACACCCAGGTGAAGGACTCGCGCTCAGCCGAGGACGGGTCCACGATCCGGCGGCGTCGGCAGTGCTCCGCCTGCGGCGGCCGCTTCACGACCTTTGAACGAGTGCAGCTGCGTGAGCTCGTTGTGGTCAAGTCCTCGGGCCGGCGCGAGCCCTTCGAGCGCGAAAAGCTCTTGCGGTCAGTCACGGTGGCGCTTCGCAAGCGCGAAGTGGCTCCCGATCGGGTCGAGCAGATGGTTTCGGGAATCGTCCGCGAGCTCGAATCGGCCGGAGACAGCGAGGTCGACTCCAAACACATCGGAGAAATGGTGATGGAGCGCCTCGCCAATCTCGACGACGTCGCCTATGTGCGCTACGCCTCCGTCTACAAGAACTTCCGGGAAGCGAAGGATTTTGAGCAGTTCCTGGACCGTCTTGACGATCAGGATCGCCAGAAACCGTGACCGCGCACGCCGTCAGAAAACCTTCCCTTCCGCAACGCTCCGCGGCGCGCCTCGCCGCGGTGCAGGCGCTCTATCAGATGGAGCATAGCGGCGCCGGCGTTGAGGGCGTGATTGCTGAATTTGTCGAGCATCGCTTCGGGAGGCCGATCGACGGCGCTGATCTCCACGCCGCCGACGAGGCGTTCTTCGCGGACATCGCCCGCGGCGTTGTCGAAGCGCAGCGCCGCATCGATCCGCTCATCGAGCGGCATCTCGCGCAAGGCTGGACCCTGTCGCGGATTGACGCCACGGCCCGAGCCATTCTGCGGGCGGGCGTCTATGAACTCGCACGGCGCGCCGACGTCCCGCCCCGAACCACGATCGATGAATATGTCGAGATCGCCAAGGCCTTCTTTGACGGCGAAGAGCCGCGCTTCGTAAACGGGCTGCTCGACGCCGTCGCGAAGGACGCGCGCGCCGGCGAGATCTGACCGTCGGCGGCGCGGACCCCATGAAGGGCGAATTCCTCATCATCCGCGACTTTTTCGCGCCGCTTGCGGCGGAGGCGCCGGGCGCTTTCGGCCTCACCGACGATGCGGCGCTGATCGGAGATTTCGTGGTCACCAAGGACATGCTGATCGAGGGCGTGCACTTTCTGAAGACTGACCCCATGGACTTGGTGGCGAGAAAGCTCGTGCGCGTGAATGTCTCCGATCTTGCCGCCAAGGGCGCAA
>CAYTVQ010000175.1:0-2582 GCA_964441615.1 uncultured Caulobacterales bacterium
CACCCGCCGCCGTTGCCGCCCCTCCCGCCGCCGCAGACGCGACGGCGTCGAGCACGCGCTACAGTTATTATGTGCTGGCGATCCTGACGATCGTCTACACCTTCAACTTCATCGACCGCCAGATCATCGCCATCGTCTCGCCGGCGCTGAAGGAGGATCTCGGCCTTTCCGATTCCATGCTCGGGCTCCTGAAGGGCCTTGCTTTCGCGGTGCTCTACACGACGCTCGGCATCCCGATCGCCTGGCTCGCCGACCGCTGGAACCGGGTTTCGATCGTTACGATTTCGCTCGCTGTCTGGTCGTTTTTCACGGCGATTTCCGGCTTTGCCCAGAATGCCTGGCAGCTCGCTCTGGCGCGGGTCGGCGTCGGCATCGGCGAGGCGGGCGGATCGCCGCCCTCGCACTCCATCATCGCGGACTATTTCCCGAAGGAGAAGCGGGCGCGGGCGCTCTCTCTATATTCGCTCGGCATTCCGCTCGGTCAGATGTTCGCCTTTCTGGCCGGCGGCTGGGTGCTTGAGGAATTCGGCTGGCGCAACGCTTTCTTCGTGGTCGGCGTGCCCGGCATTCTGCTCGCCATCGTCCTCAAGCTGACGGTGAAGGAGCCGGTGCGGGGCGCGCAGGACAGTCACGCGAGCCCCGCCTCGGTGAAGTTTGCGGACGGCGTGAAACAACTGATGCGGATTCCCTCCATGTGGGGCCTCATCGCCGGCGCGACGCTCGCCTCCTTCACCGGCTATGGCGTCGGCATGTGGGCGGTCGATTTCTACCGGCGCACCTATGAACTCTCCTATCCCGAGATCACCGTGCCGCTCGGGCTTCTCAACGGCGTCGCCTACGCCATCGGCACGCTGGCGGGCGGCTATCTCACTGATCACTTCGGCAAGAAGGACAAGGGCGCCTATGCCTGGGTTCCGGCCATCGGCATGCTGATCACCATCCCTGCCGGATTTCTTTCGACCTGGGCCCCGACCTCCTTCTGGGCCTTCTTCTGGACGGCGCCCTTCCTCATCGGCCTTGGCCTCTATCTCGGACCGACCTGGTCGCTGGTGCAGACGCTGGCGCCGCTAAACCTGCGCGCTTTCGCCGTCGCCTTCATGTTCTTCATCCTGAACATCATCGCGCTCGGCTTTGCGCCGCTCTGGGTCGGGGGCCTTTCGGACATTTTCGCCGCTGAATATGGCGAGACGACCGCGCTCCGGATCGCGATCACCACCCTCGGGCTCTCCAGCCTCGCCGCCGCCGGGGCCTATTACTGGACCTCACGCAAGCTGCCGGCGGACTGGGCGAAAGCGACCGGCGAATCAGGGACCAAGCCATGACGACGAAACGCAAAGCCAAAGCCGCCCCCAAGGCGTCCCGGAGGCCCGCGAAGAAAGCGGCCAAGAAGTACGAGCTGAAGACGAAGCCGACGGCGGTCAGCGTCGAGGCCTTCATCGAAAAGGTTCCAAATGAAGCGCGCCGCAAGGATGCCAAGACCCTCCTCGCGCTCATGAAGCGGGTGACCGGCGAGAAGCCTAAGATGTGGGGCCCGTCGATCATCGGCTTTGGCAGCTATCACTACAAATATGACAGCGGCCATGAGGGCGACATGTGCATGGCCGGCTTCTCGCCGCGCGCCTCCGCCCTGGTCGTCTACCTTATCCCCGGCTTCGAGAAGCAGGAGGCGCTGCTCTCAAAACTCGGCAAGCACAGACACGGGAAATCCTGTCTCTACATAAACAGGCTGGAGGACGTGGATGTGATGGTGCTGGAGCGGCTTGTGGCCGACAGCTGCGCCCAAATGCGGAAGAAATACCCCGCCTAGCCGGGATTTCCGCCGTCGAGACACAAAACCATCACCGACCGGGCGCCGCCCCGTCACATTGGGCTGCTACATGCCCGGACGCCGGCGTTGCGTCGTTGAGTGCCGGCAAGTCCTCCGGATCGGGTTTGCGGGCGTCCCGCCAGCGCCGGTCCCGATTGATTTTCTGACGTCGATCTGGGAAGCGCCGCCCTGCGCATCACGGGCGGCGCTTTCTTTTCAATCGGCGACCGCGGCATGCCAGTCCCTGTACGGACCATTGCCGAGCGCTCCCGCCTCGATCTGGGCGAGGGCCGCGTTGGCGGCGGCGACGCCCTGCGAATTCGGGTGAACGGGCCGGCGCAGCGGGCGCTTGCCGGGCGGCAGCGCCAGGATTTCCGCAACCGCCTTCGGCACGTCCATGGGGTCGGTCTCGCGCGCGCCTGTGATGAATCTCCGCGCGAGTTCGTTATGCCCGGCATAAGCCGCCTTGCGCTCGGCGTCGGCGCGCGCTTCGACGGCTTCGCCGAGGCGCCGGCCGGTCTCCCATATTTTTGTCGGATAGCCGCCGGGCTGGACGATGGTCACTTCCACGCCAAAGGGCGCAAGCTCGTAGGCCAGAGCCTCGAACATCGCCTCGACCGCGAACTTGGTCGCGCAGTAGACGCCGATATTCGGCAGGACGATTCGTCCGAGCTGGCTCGACACCGCGACGATGAGGCCCTCGCGCCGCTTGCGCATGGCGGGCAGCACAGCGCGCGCCATGCGGTGATAGCCGAGGAAATTGACGTCGACCGCG
>CAYTVQ010000175.1:2682-5893 GCA_964441615.1 uncultured Caulobacterales bacterium
ACGACGGCGCCGGCGCGCGCAAGATGCAGAGAGGCGAGTCGGCCGAACCCCGAGCTTGCGCCGGTGATCAGCGCCGTCCTGCCGGAAAGTTCGACATCTTGCGCCAGGGAGTTCCCGGCGGCCGCCGAGACCGCGACGGCGCCCGCGACGCCGAGCATCTGCCGGCGCGTCGTTTCGGTTTTCATGTTTTCCTCCTCGCATGCGCTTGAATCCCTACGGATAGGGTTTTTTCCGGCGGCGCGCGAGAATTTGAGGCGCCTCCCGCGACCATGCCTGGAGTTGGCTATTCGGCCGCGTGCGCGGCCGCCTTTGGCTGTGTGAGAAAGCCGCCTGACTGGCGCGCCCAGAGGTCCGCGTAGAGCCCGCCGGCGCGAACGAGGTCGCCATGCGTTCCGATCTCCACGATGCCGCCCTCGTCGATGACCACGAGACGATCGAGCTGCGAGATGGTCGAGAGGCGATGCGCGATGGCGATGACCGTCTTGCCGCGCATGAGCTGGAAGAGATTCTCCTGGATCGCCGCCTCGATCTCCGAATCGAGCGCGGAGGTCGCCTCGTCGAGCACGAGAATGGGCGCGTCCTTGAGGAAGATGCGGGCGATGGCGATGCGCTGGCGCTGGCCGCCCGAGAGCTTGACCCCGCGCTCGCCGACATGCGCATCGAACCCCTTGCGCCCCTTCTGGTCTTCGAGCTTGTCAATGAAATCCAGCGCATTGGCGCGGCGCGCGGCTTCCATGATGTCCGCTTCGGTCGCGTCGGGCCGCCCATAGGCGATGTTTTCGCGGATCGATCGGTGCAGCAGCGACGTATCCTGCGTCACGACCCCGATCTTCGCCCGCAGCGATTCCTGCGTGACCTTGGCGATGTCCTCGCCATCTATGGCAATGCGCCCGCCCTCCACGTCATAAAAGCGCAGCAGCAGACTGACCAAGGTCGACTTGCCAGCGCCCGAGCGCCCGACAAGACCGATCTTCTCGCCCGGCGCGACGCGCAGCGAAAAATTCTCGATCACGCCGCCCTCGCGGCCATAGTGGAATTTCACGCTTTCGAACTCGATCGCGCCCTTCGGACAGGCGAGAGCGGCGGCGGCGGGCGCGTCATTGATTTCCGTCGGCTTCGTCATCGTGCCCATGCCGTCATAGACCGTGCCGATATTCTCGAAGAGAGCCGAGACCTCCCACATGATCCATTGCGACATGCCGTTGATGCGCAGGGTAAGCGCGATGCCGGTCGCGATCGCGCCTACCGTAATCTGGCTCCCAAGCCACAGCCAGACGGAAAGCGCGGCGACGGCGAAGACGACGAGGCTGTTATTGACGTAGTTCGCGACTTCGAACTGCGTCACGAGCCGCATCTGCGGATGCACGGTCTTCAGGAAGTCCTCCATGCTTTCGCGGGCATAGGCCGCCTCGCGCCCGCCATGGGCGAAGAGCTTCACGGTCGCGATGTTGGTGTAGCTGTCGACGATGCGCCCGGTCATCGCGGCGCGGGCGTCCGCCTGCTTCTCGGCGATGTCGCGCAGGCGCGGGATGAAATGCTTCAGGATCAGGATATAGACGCAGAGCCATGCCAGAAGCGGCACAGCGAGGCGCCAGTCCGACGCGGCGACGAGGCCGATCATGGCCGTGAAATAGACCGCGACATAGACGAAAACGTCCAGGATCTTCATCACGGACTCGCGCACGGCGAGCGCCGTCTGCATCACTTTCGCCGCAACCCGTCCGGCGAACTCATTGGCGAAGAAGCCGAGGCTCTGCCCGAGGAGATGGCGGTGCATGCGCCAGCGCGCGCTCATCGGAAGATTTCCGAGGAGCGCCTGGTGGATGATCAGGGAGCGGAAGAGCACGGCGAGAGGCAGGCCGATGATGATGAGCGCGCCCATGGCGATGAGCGCGCCGCGCTCCTCTGCAAGGAAGGTCGCGCGGTCCGCCCCCGAAAGCCAGTCGACGATGCGCCCGAGAAACCCGAACAGCAGCACCTCGCCGATGGAGATAAGGGCGGTGAGGCAGGAGAGAACGCCCAGAAGCGGCGCCGCGTCCCTCACATAATGCCAGCAGAAGCGCGCGAGTGTCTTCGGCGGCTGGCCCTGCCGGGACTGGGGGAACGGATCGAGGCGGCGCTCGAAAAAGGAAAACATGGGGTGGCGTTGCGGCTAGACTGGGGCGGGTCTCGGGAATTGCATGAATAGTCGCAGGGCGTTTGGCAAGAGCGCCACCCGCCTGTGACGGGCGTCACGGAACCGGCCGGTTTCCCGGTGGCGGCAGACCACGCCAGCACTCATCTTGTTGATGGCGCCATACGCCAGCAAGGGAGAGATACAGTGAATTTTTTTCAGAATCTATTCGCGTTTGCGTCCGCCGCCGCATTGCTCGCGGCCGGCGGCGCGTCAGCGCAGGAGAAGATCGTCAGCGAACGCACGCTGACGCAGCAGACAGGATGGCAGCAATATCACAATGTCAGCGCCGAACAGCTCAAGGGATTTATCGACGCCAACAAATCGCGCATCGTCGATCTCGATGTGAGCAGCGCCGAACCCCTTCGCTTCAACGCCGCACTTGTATCCAACTCTGGACCGCATGCGAGCAGCTGGTGGTGGTATTACGGCCTCACTGAAGCGCAGGTGAATGCGAGGCTCTCCGAGAATAAGGCGCGGCTGATCAATATCGACCCTTATATCGTCGGCGGCGAGCTGCGCTTCGCGGTCGTCATGAAGCCCAATACGGGCGCAGATGCGACCGGCTGGTGGTGGTATTATGGCCAGACGCCGGAGCAACTGAACGCCAGACTCGACCAGCACAAGGCGCGCCTTATCGACATCGAACGTTATCGAACTGGCGGCCAGACGCGCTTCGCCGCGATCATGGTCTCCAATCAGGGATCGAAGGCTACCGCATGGTGGTGGTACTACGGCCAGACCGCCGCCCAGGTGAAGGACAAGATCAACCAGCACAACGCCAGACTGCTCGATCTCGAACGCAGCGGCGCCGGGGCAGACCAGCGCTTTGACGTCGTGCTTGTCCCGAACACGGGTTCCTCAGCCATCGGATGGTGGTGGTATCACGGGATTTCGGCGAACCAGTTGCTCGAACAGGCGCGCCGGCATGGGGCCCGTGTCGTCGATATCGAGCCGCCGAAGGATGGCGCCTCCGGCTATGCCGGACTCATGATCGACAACGGCATGGAGAAGAACGGCGATTGCGGCGGCGCCTTC
>CAYTVQ010000176.1:0-5844 GCA_964441615.1 uncultured Caulobacterales bacterium
ATCGCCGAGGCCGTGAAAAGCGCCGATGTCGTCATCACCATGCTGCCGGCCGGCAAGCATGTGAAAGCGGCGTATACGAATGAGGACGGAGTCTTCGCTCACGCGCGGAAGGGAGCGCTGCTGATCGATTCCTCGACCATTGACGTCGAATCGGCGCGCTACTGCATAAGCGAAGCGAAAAAGCGCGGCTTCGACATGCTGGACGCGCCCGTCTCCGGCGGCGTCGGCGGCGCGACCGCCGGAACCTTGACCTTCATGGTCGGCGGCTCGGCGGAGGCGTTTGAGCGCGCGCGGCCGCTGCTTGCTGCGATGGGGAAGAACATCTTTCACGCGGGCGGTCCCGGCAACGGGCAGGCGGCGAAGATCGCCAACAACATGCTGCTCGGGATCACCATGATCGGCACCTGCGAGGCCTTCAACCTCGCGGAGCGCCTCGGTCTCGACGCGCAGACCTTCTTCAATATCTCCTCGACGGCGTCAGGGCAGAGCTGGTCCATGACGAGCTATTGTCCCGCGCCGGGACCGGTTCCTTCGGCGCCCTCCAACCGCGATTACAAGCCCGGCTTCTCCGCCGCGATGATGCTGAAGGACCTGCGTCTCGCTCAGGAGGCCGCGCACGCCGCGAAAGCGGCGACGCCGCTCGGGGCCCAGGCGGAGGCGATCTACGCGCTCATGGAAGCGGCAGGTAAGGACGATCTAGACTTTTCGGGGGCGATGAAGCTGATCCGCGGGGATCTGTGAGCGTGCGCGCAGCATGCGCCTCCGCCTTCGCCGGGCCGCCGTCGATCGTCGAACGGCGCGCCGATCCGTGCTGAACATGCCGAGGGAGGCGGTCGGGGATGCGTCCATCCCGGAAGACGCTGAACACGGTGACGGTTTGCGCGTTTTTCGAATTGAAACCTGGCAGGCTCACGACGGCGAAGCCTGCTCGAAGGCAAGGCCCGCTTCGGCATCGCGTTGCCAGACGACTCTCGCTTTTAACCTGGCGCCTGTCTGCGCGATCTTCAGCGTGACAACCTGCGGCAAGGCGTGCATCCCTTCGAGGACTCTGCGCGCGCCATGCCCTCCAATATCGCGGATGACCGCTTTGTGTTGGAAATCGCCGTTTATGATGACGGTGGCGAAGCGGAAGACAGGCTCGCGCGCCTCGCTGCGCTGCTTGCGCGATTTCGGCGGCGTCGGGGCGCACTCACGGCTTCCCGACCGTGTTGCGGAGAGGGCCGCCAGACGGCGATCGAGCGGCGAGGGTGCTCTGGGTCTGGACATGGCAAGGCGCCGGTCACTCTGTCACCCGCATGACACCCAATATTTGGGGCGGCAAAATCCTAACATGGCGTTACGAAGACGGCGTCGATTCGACCCTGTCGTCCGCGCCGGCGGCCGCGCTCCGAATTTCGCCGAGAAAGCACAGTCCGGCCTCATGCTCGCTGCGCCAGGCGACGCGCGCGCGGATGCGCCGGCCGGCCTGTCCGATCACGAGAACGATGGTTTCGGGCAGGTCGCAGGCCCCTTCCATCGCGATGCGCGCGCCGGACGCGCTGATGTCGCGAACGATGCAGTTACGAATGGGCTGACGGCCGACGAAGATGCGGGCGAAGCGATAGGTCGGCTGTCTCGGCTCCTGGCGCTGGTTGCGCGTCGCCGGCGGGCGCAGCGCCGGATCCGGCGCCTGCGGCCCCTTGGCCGCGCTAAGGGCGGTGAGGCGGCTGAAGAGCCGTTCCCGGTCATTGCCGAATTGGGTCCGTTCCGGCATGGCTTTTGCTCTCAAAGGTCGAATACACAAAAAGATACAACTATAGATTGCAGAGGCGTGGTTAATTCCGCCCTAATTTCTCAGTCTCGCCGCCATGCCTCCTGAAGATCCGACGGGCCTTCAGCCGCAGAACTTCTCGCGTGTGCTCATGCGCATGACGGCGGTGCTGTGGCGGCCCGAAATGCGTCGCTGGCGCTTTCGCATCGTGCTCGCGCTCGTGCTGACCCTGGCCGCGAAGGGGCTTGCGGTCGCCGCGCCGATCTATCTCGGCGAAGGCGTCAATCAGCTGGCGGAAGAGGGCGGGAAGGGTCTCATCGCTCCCTTCGCGATCGCCTTCCTGCTGTTCGGCGTCGCGCGGTTCCTGTCCAACGGACTGCCGCAGCTGCGCGACGCCTTCTTCGTGCGCGTGACGCAGGACGCGCAGCGGATGATCGCCGTCGAGGCCTTCGCCCACGCGCAGGCCCAGTCGCTGCAGTTCCATCTGACCCGGCGCGCCGGCGCCCTCAACCGCACGATCGAGCGCGGCGCCGGCGCGGTCGAGTTCATGACGCGCTTTCTCGCATTCAATATCGCCCCGACCCTCATAGAGCTCGCTCTCGTGGCCGCGGCGATGACCGCGCTCTATTCGTGGACGCTGGCGCTGACGGCGATTGTGACCATCGCCCTTTATGTCGCGTTCACGGTATGGGTCACCGAGTGGCGCAATGCGCTCCGCCGCTCGATGAACGAAGCCGAGACGGAGCTGAAGGCGGTCACGATCGACACCCTCGCCAATTTCGAAACGGTGAAGGCCTTCGCCGCGGAGAGCCGCGAGGCCGCGCGCTTCGACAGGGCGCTGGAAGCCTACAACCGCCGCTTCGTCCGCTCGGCGCAATCCCTCGCGCTGCTGAATGCGGGACAGGAATTCTTCATGGCGGCCGGCCTTGCCGCGGTGGCGCTCATTGGCGCATTTCAGGGCCTGAAGGCCGGCGACATCACCGCCGTCATCCTGATGATGACCAATATCTACCGCCCGCTGAACATTCTTGGCTTCGCCTGGCGCGAGATCAAACAGGGCGCCGTCGATCTCGAAAAGCTGTTCGAGCTTCTCGCGCTGAGACCCGAGATCGAGGATGCGCCGGACGCGGTCGAGTTCCGCCCCGGCAGGGGCGAGATCCGTTTCGAGAATGTGAGCTTTGTGCATGAGGGGCGCGTCGCGGGCCTCGACGGTCTCTCTTTCGTCGCGGATGGCGGCTCCTTTGTCGGGCTCGCCGGGCCGAGCGGCGCCGGAAAATCGACGATCCTGAAGCTCATCTTCCGCTTCTACGATCCGACCGCCGGCCGCATCCTCATTGACGGCCAGGACCTGCGCAAGGTGACGCAGGCGTCGCTGCGCCGGGCGCTTGGCCTCGTGCCGCAGGAAGTCGTGCTCTTCAATGACACGCTGCGTTTCAATCTGTCCTACGCAAAGCCCGAAGCGAGCGACGCCGAGATCATGGAAGCCGCGCGCCGCGCCCAGCTCGGGCCCTTCATCGCCAGCCTGCCGAAGGGCCTCGAGACGAGAGTGGGAGAAAGGGGTCTTAAACTTTCGGGCGGGGAGAAGCAGCGGGTCGGCGTCGCAAGGGCCATTCTGCTCGATCCGCCCATTCTGGTGCTCGACGAGGCGACATCCTCGCTCGACTCCGAGACCGAGAAGGAAGTGCAAAAGGCGCTCGCCGAAGCGGCCCGCGGACGGACCACGATCGCCGTCGCGCACCGGCTCTCGACGATCGCGGCGGCGGACAAGATCCTCGTGCTCGACAGGGGCCGGATCGTCGAGGAAGGCCGGCATGCGGCGCTCTTGTCCGGAGGCGGACATTACGCCGCGCTCTGGGAGCAGCAGACCCGACTCGCAACGGCGGAAGCGGCGCGCGCCGAACCTCGATTGGAGGAGGCCCGAGCCCTGTCGTGAGGCGGGGCAGGGGCTGCGGCGCGATCGGAGACACTTGGCGCAGCCGCGTTCCCGATTCCTTCACCGGCGTTGCGCGAGACTTCCGCCGCGGCAAGGCGCTCTCGGTGGCGTCAGCGCCGCGCCTGGTGTAACCGGACGCCGGGCGGGCATGGGCGGATTTGAGGCGCGACGATGAAGTTGCTGGTGACTGGCGGGGCGGGGTTCATCGGATCGGCGGCGACGCGCCTCGCTGTCGCGCGCGGCCATGAGGTTCTTGTCGTCGACAAGCTCACCTATGCGGCCAATCTCGACAATCTTGCCCCAGTCGCCGGCCGCTATCGCTTTGAGCGCGCCGACATCGGCGACGGCGCGAGGATGCGCGCGCTCCTTGCCTCCTTCCGGCCTGATGCGGTGATGAATCTCGCCGCCGAAAGCCATGTTGATCGTTCGATCGACGGTCCTGCCGATTTCATCGAGACCAATATTGTCGGCACGTTCCGCCTCCTCGAGGCCGCCCGTGATTTTGTCGCCGCCGGGGAGGCGCCTGGCGGATTCCGATTCCACCACATCTCGACGGACGAGGTCTTCGGCTCGCTGGGCGCCAGCGGACAGTTTACGGAAGACTCGCCCTACAGGCCGAACTCGCCCTATTCCGCCTCCAAAGCCTCATCCGACATGCTGGTGCGGGCCTGGGGCGAGACCTTCAGGCTGCCCGTCGTGATCTCGAACTGCTCGAACAATTACGGGCCGTATCAGTTTCCGGAGAAGCTCATTCCCGTCGTCATTCTGGCGGCGCGCGACGGACGGCCGATCCCCGTCTATGGCAAGGGCGCCAATGTGCGCGACTGGCTTTATGTCGAGGATCATGCCGACGCGCTGCTTCTCATCGCCGAGCGCGGCAGGGTCGGCGAGACCTACAATGTCGGCGGCCGCGCCGAGCGCGCCAATATCGACATTGTACGGACGATCTGCGCGCTCATGGATGAGCGCCGGCAGTCGCCGCGCGGCAAGTCGGAGAGCCTCATCCAGTTTGTCGCGGACCGCCCGGGCCATGATCTGCGCTACGCCGTCGACTGCTCCAAGATCGAACGCGAGCTCGGCTGGCGGCCGAAATCGAGCCTTGAAGCGGGCCTCGCCGCCACGGTCGACTGGTATCTCGGCAATGAGGGCTGGCTCGAGGGGATCAAGGCGCGCGGATTCGACCAGCAGCGCCTCGGGCTCGGCGCGAAGAGGACCGCCTGACCGATGCGAGTCCTCTTGTTTGGACCCTCAGGCCAGGTCGGAACGGAGATCCGCCGCCGGGCGCCGGCCGACGCCCGCATCCTCGCCGCCGATCGCGCAGGATGCGACCTCGCGGCGCAGGGGGCCGCGCGCGCGGCGATCGAGAGCGCCGCCTGCGACGCCGTCATCAACGCCGCCGCCTATACTTCTGTCGACAAAGCGGAGAGCGAGCCGGCGCTGGCGCGCGCGATCAACGCCGCCGCTCCGGGAGAAATGGCCGAGACCTGCGCCCGCCTGGGAATCCCTCTCATTCATCTCTCTACAGATTATGTCTTCGACGGCGAAGGCGTTCGCCCCTATCTTGAGACTGACGCGGCCGATCCGCTCGGGGTCTATGGAGCGAGCAAGCGCGAGGGCGAAGAGCGCATCGCGGCTGCGGGGGCGAGCCATGCGATCCTGCGCCTCTCCTGGGTCTTCTCGGCGCATGGCGCCAATTTCGTGAAAACCATGCGCCGTATCGGCCGAGAACGCGGCGCCGTCCGTGTCGTTGACGACCAGCGCGGGAGGCCGACTGCGGCGGCGCAAGCGGCGCAGGCGGCGCTGATCGCCGCCGCTGCGCTCGCCGCCGATCCGGCCAAATCAGGCATCTATCATTTCGCCGGGGCCGAGTCCGTCACCTGGGCCGACTTCGCCGAGAAGATATTCGCGCTCTCGCGGCTCGCCGTCGATCTGACGCGCATTCCGACATCGGCCTATCCGACGACGGCCCGCCGGCCGAAATATTCGGTCCTCGACACCACGAAATTCACAAGGATCTTCGGCATGCCGGCCCCTTCGTGGAAACCGGCGCTCGCAGAGGTCATTGCAGAACTGGACGCGAAGGAAAACGCATGAAGGGCATCGTTCTTGCCGGCGGCTCGGGCACGCGGCTTCATCCGATCACGCGCGGCGTGTCGAAGCA
>CAYTVQ010000177.1:0-5839 GCA_964441615.1 uncultured Caulobacterales bacterium
TCTTCGTCAGTCCAGGCGCGCGCTTCGAGGTCAAGATGATCGAAGACGTAGCGCAATGGCCATAATTGCCGGAAACCTTGTTGGAGGATTCCTGCGAAAGGTCGGGATGCGCCAGGAAGCCGAGTGCGCCCAGCCGGTAATTGAACGTGACGACGATGACGCCACGCCGTGCGAGCCGGTCGCCGTGATAAAGCGGCGTCGAGCCGGAACCGTTGACGAGCCCGCCGCCATGGACCCAGACCATGACGGGGAGCTTCTCGCTCGCGCCCGCCGGCGCCGGCGTCCAGATATTGAGATAAAGGCAATCCTCGCTCATCGATTCCGGCGGCGAGTCCTCCGGGTACATCCCTTTTTGCGGGCAGATCGGCGAGAAACGCTCTGCGGCCCTGACGCCCTCCCAGGACGCGGGCGGTTCGGGCGCCCGCCATCGCAAGGATCCTACCGGGGCCGCCGCATAGGGGAGGCCCCTGAAGACCGTGACGCCGTTCTCCGCGACGCCCTCGACCAGGCCGCTTTCCGTCCGCACAGGCGCCGAGAAGGCGGGCGCGGCGGCATGGCCTGCCACGGAAAGCGCCGCAGCGAACAGGCGCAGCGCAGTCAACCGGCTTTTCATTCCAGCGTCCCCATGACCCGAAGCCAGATTAGAACAGCCGCGCGGTCTGGAGAAATGCCGGCCGGCGCTCAAAACGATGTCATGCGCTCATGACGCCGCGCGGGCTTGTCCCAAAGGCCGAACGGCCGGGATAATGAAGCAGGCCCGGGCACGCCGATCAGAGCACGGGCATCAGGACGACATGACCGATCTCTTCCAGTCCGCAGGCCTTGAAAAGGACGCGCCGCGGCCGCTCGCCGACCGCCTGCGCCCGACATCGCTCGACGAAGTCGTGGGGCAGGACCACCTTCTTGGCGAAGGCGCGCCGCTCGCGCGCATGCTGAAGGCCAAACGCCTCTCCTCGCTCATTCTCTGGGGGCCGCCGGGCGTCGGCAAGACCACAATCGCGCGCCTCATCGCGAAAGAGAGCGGCCTCGAATTCGAGCAGATCTCAGCGGTGTTTTCGGGCGTCGCCGACCTGAGAAAGGTGTTCGAGCGCGCCGAGGCGCGCCGCCGCGTCGGCAGGGGCACGCTGCTCTTCGTCGACGAGATTCACCGCTTCAACCGCGCCCAGCAGGATGGATTTCTGCCCGTCGTCGAGTCGGGCGCGGTGACGCTGATCGGCGCCACGACCGAAAATCCCTCTTTTGAACTGAACCCCGCTTTGCTGTCGCGCGCCCAGGTGCTGGTGCTGAACCGCCTCGACGCAGCGGCGATCGAGAAGCTTCTCGAGCGCGCCGAAACGCTCGAAGGCCGCAAGCTGCCGCTTGCGCCGGAAGCGCGCGCCCTCCTCGCCGCACTCGCCGACGGCGACGGGCGCTACGCCCTCAATCTCGCCGAGGAAGTGTTTCTCGAACCGAAGGACCGCCCCGCGATCGGCCCTGAAGACCTCCTTAAGATCGTGCAGCGCCGCGCGCCGCTCTACGACAAGGGCGAGGAGGCGCATTACAACCTCATCAGCGCGCTGCATAAATCCGTGCGCGGATCGGATGTCGATGCGGCGCTCTACTGGCTGGCGCGCATGCTGGCCGGCGGCGAGGACCCGCTTTATCTCGCGCGCCGCATCGTCAGGATGGCTAGCGAGGATGTGGGGCTCGCGGACCCTTCGGCTCTTGGGCTCTGCATTGCGGCGAAGGACGCCTACGAACTGCTGGGTTCGCCAGAAGGCGAGCTCGCGCTCGCGCAGGCGGTCGCCCATCTCGCGACGGCGCCGAAGTCGAACGCCCTCTACAAGGCGTTTGGCGCGGCGGCGCGCGCCGCGAACGAGACAGGATCGCTGAGCCCTCCGCCCTACGCCATGAACGCGCCGACGAAACTCATGAAGTCTCTCGGCTACGCGAAGGGCTATGAATACGATCATGACGCCGAAGGCGGATTTTCAGGGCTCAGCTATTTCCCGCCCGACATGCCCCGCCGCGTCTTCTACGAGCCGACCGATTACGGATTCGAGAAGGAAATCCGTAAACGGATCGACTACTGGAACAGGAGACGGCGGCCGCCTGCATGAGCCTCGCCGCGATCGCCTTCTGGAAGACGCTAGCGACGGGCGCTGTGTTCCTCGCCCTCTTCGTCGCCGAGCGCATGGCGCCCGCCGTCGCGCGTCCGCCATTCGAGCGCCGGCTGCTGCGCAATGCGGGGCTCTGGCTCGGCATGGCGGCGGCCTCTCCCCTGATCGGCGTCCCCTTGAGCGCGTTTGCCGCTTCCGCAGCGCCGTGGACGCGGCCCGATGCGATCCCGGCATGGGTCTTTCTGGTCATCGACTTCGTCGTGCTCGATTTATGGGCCTATCTCGTCCACCGCGCCTACCACACCTTTCCCCTGCTGTGGCGCCTGCATGGGCCGCATCATCTCGACGAACATCTCGACGCCACTTCCGCCGCGCGGTTTCACCCGCTCGAAATCGCTTTCTCAGCGATGGTCCGCATGCCGCTCATTATGGCGCTCGCCATTCCGCTTTCTCATGTCCTTATCTTTGACGCCGCGCTGTTCACGGCCGCGCTCTTCCACCACTCGAATCTGCGCCTGCCGTCCGGCTTCGAGCGCGCGCTCTCCCGCGTCATCGTGACGCCATCGATCCACTGGGTGCACCATCATGCGCGCCGCGCCGATACCGATTCCAATTATGCGGGCGTCCTCAGCCTCTGGGACCCCCTGTTCGGCACGCGCTCGGCCACGGCGCGGACAGAGGACATGACGATCGGGACCGAGGGGCTTTGCGACCGGCCCCTCCTCAGGCTATGGCTCGCGCCGTTCGGAGCGCCGATGCGGTGAAGACCTTCTTGACCTTTCTCGCCGTCGCGGGCGGCGGCGCCATCGGCGCCTCGCTTCGCCACGCCATGCAGATCGCGGCGGGGCGCGCCTTTGGGCCGTCCTTTCCTTACGGAACCTTCGCGATCAATGTTGCAGGCTGCTTCGCCATGGGCCTCCTCGTCTCCTGGTTCGCGTCGCGCGATGCGAGCCCCGGCGAACTGCGGGCTTTTCTCGCCGTCGGCCTTCTCGGCGGCTTCACGACCTTTTCGGCCTTCGCGCTCGACGCCGTCACGCTCTGGCGCGACAAGGCCCTTGTCGCCGCGGCGCTCTACATCCTCGGCTCGGTCATTCTGTCCGTTCTCGGACTTGTTGCAGGGCTTATGGCCGGGCGGGCGCTCTGGTGAGCGCGGTCCGGACCCTCCGGGTCGAGGCGGGCGAGGCGGGCCTTCGCCTCGACCGCTGGTTCAGGGCGCATTTCCCCGCCTTGCGACATGGCGAGCTTGAAAAGCTCCTGCGCACCGGACAGGTCCGCGTCGGCGGCGCGCGCGTGAAAGCCAGCCGGCGTCTCGAACCGGGCGAGGAAATCCGCATCCCGCCCCTGCGCCCCGCGACGGACCGGACTGAAAAGCCGAAGGCCGCGCCGCGACGGGAGGATGCCGCATTTCTGAAGCGCCTTGTTCTCCATGAAGACGATGCGGTCCTCGCGCTCAACAAGCCCTTCGGCCTCGCCGTGCAGGGCGGCGAGAAGACGGCGCGCCATATCGACGGCATGCTGGCGGCGCTCGAGAAGGACGGCGAGCGGCCGCGCCTCGTGCACCGTCTCGACCGCGACACGGGCGGAGTGCTGATACTCGCGAAAACGCGCCTCGCGGCGGCGCATCTCTCGGAGTCCTTCCGCCGTCACGAGGTCGACAAGACCTACTGGGCCCTCGTCGCCGGCGCCCCGCGGCCGCGCCAGGGGACGATCGACCTCGCGCTCGCCAGGAGGCGCGGCGGCGAAGAACGCATGGAGGCGGACGAAGACGACGGCGCCAAGAAGGCCGTCACGGATTACCAGATCGTCGAGGAAGCGGGGACGGTCTCCTTCCTCGCGCTCCGCCCACGGACGGGCCGCACGCACCAGTTGCGGGTCCACTGCGCGGCGATCGGCGCGCCCATCGTCGGAGACGGAAAATATGGCGGCGAGAGATCCCGCATCGAAGGCGTTGCGCCGAAGCTTCATCTCTTCTGCCGCGAAATGTCGTTCCCGCATCCCATGACGAGCAGGCGCATGACGCTGACGGCGCCGCTTGGCGGCCACATGCTGGAGACCTGGAAGTTATTCGACTTTCCGCTCGACGCCGCCGTCGATTGGCCGGAGACGGAGTAATCTAGATCTTCGGCGTCAGCGCGTGCTCGGCGCCTTTCTCGCCGAGCTTTTGCAGGCAGTACCAGCAGAAGCCGACGACGCCGGTCGCGCCCGCGGCGCCCGCGGCGAGTCCAGTGACCCAGGAGAGCGCGGCGAGCGCGCCGAGCATCAAGGACTTCAGCGCAAAGGCGATGAGGCTCGCCGCGAGAATGACCGCGGGCGGCCAGGCGAGGAAGAACAAGATCCCGTGCGTCACCTCGAAAATCTTCCGCTTCGCGAGAATGTCGAGCGCAATCCAGACGGCGGCGACGCCCATGCCAATCTGCATGAGGCCGACAACGCCGCCGGCGGTCAGAAGGCTCGCCACGGTGGCGAAGAGCGCCTTCATGGGCGCGGCGATTCCGTCCTGCATCGTGCCTGACGGCGCCTTTCGTTCGAAGCGCCCCTCATCATTGAGGACGAGGCCGCCCGCCCGCGACATCTGGTCCTCCGCGAGCTTGTCCCCGAACATGTCGGCGACGGCGAAGGGTGAGAACTCCGACAGCGCTTCGATCCAGCCGGTCTGCGCGCGATGCGCGGCGGCCAGCGCCTCCTTCGAGGCGACCTCCTCGAAGAAGCGGCCGACAATGAGCGAGATGAGGAAGCCGATGGCGAAGACCCCGATGCGGCGCGCACGGCTCTTCTTCCTGGTCGGCCCGTTCCTGTTCGGCTCGGCGGACGGCGTTCCGCTCATGGCTGCTCCCCGTGTGAAGTCTAGCATGAGGGGGCCGGGCCGCGGGAGACCCGGGGCCCCCCTCGCCGGGCGCGCGACGCATGGTATTGTCTCAAAAAAGGGGGCGATCCATCACCCGCAATCTCTTCGCAGAACTCCGGCGGCGGAACGTCTTCCGCGTCGCCGGCGTCTACGCCGTCGCCGGCTGGCTGCTGGCGCAGGCCGGCGCGCTGCTCGAGGGCGCGATCGGTCTCCCCCAATGGTTCGACGGGCTTGTCGTCGCTCTCCTCCTCATCGGCTTTCCGGTGGCGCTCATCCTCGCCTGGGCCTTCGAGCTGACGCCCGAGGGCGTGAAGCTGACCGCGCCCGCCGACGCCGCCCTGGCCCCTTCAAAGCCGAACCGGCTCGACTATGCGATCCTCGGCGGCGTCGGGCTCGTCGCCGCGCTGTTCGCCTATGACCGCCTGTCGCCGGAGAAGGCTTCGTCCCATGAGACCATGGCCGCGGAAGAAGGCGTGTCGGCGCCGCCTGTGGCCGCCGCCCCCGAGCCTATCCCCGCCGCTTCCATCGCCGTTCTTCCGTTCGCGGACATGTCGGCGGGCGCCGACCAGGAATATTTCTCCGACGGGATGGCGGAGGAGATCCTCAATTCGCTGGCGCGGGTCAAAGGCCTGAAAGTCGCCTCGCGCACCTCGGCCTTTCAGTTCCGCGGAACCTCAAAGGGCGTCCCCGCCATCGCAGAGGATCTTGGCGTGCGCCACATTCTCGAAGGCAGCGTCAGGAAGTCGGGCGAGGCGATCCGCGTGACCGCGCAATTGATTGACGCCGAAACCGACGCGCATCTGTGGTCGGAAACCTTCGACCGGCGCCTCACGGCCGAAAACATCTTCGCCATCCAGAGTGAAATCGCCGCGGCCATTCTCGAAGCCCTGAAGCC
>CAYTVQ010000178.1:0-5839 GCA_964441615.1 uncultured Caulobacterales bacterium
GGAGAGGGGCGAGAGAGTCCGCGAGCGGACAAATAAAGAACGAGGAGCGGGCGTCAATCCTTCATGCCGACATCGCGTCGCGCCCGCGCGCTGATCGGCGCCGCCGAATCCTCAAGGCCCGCCCAGGGGTCGTGCGCGAGGCGTGCGAGGCGCTTCAGCATGCGCGCGCGGTCGAAGGCGCGGGGGGAGTCGAGCGAGCGCAGCTCCTCCCAGTCGATCGGCGCGGCGACGGTGAAATCGTCGTTGGCGCGCAGGGAATAGCTGGCGATGGCGCTGGCGCCGCGCGTGTTGCGCAGCCAGTCGATATAGATCTTTCCCCGGCGCCGCTCTTTGACCGAAGTCGCCGTGAAGAATTGCGGCGCGTCGCGCGCGGCGCTCACGGCGAAAGCCTCTGCAAAGCTCTTGAGCAGCGGCCAGTCGGCGCCCGTGACCGCCATGACGAGATGAAGTCCCTTGCCGCCGGTGGTGCGCACGAACGCCGAAAGCCCCAGATCGGCGAGGCGGCCGCGCAGAAGCTCGGCGGCGGCTTTCAGTTGCGAAAAGGGAAGATCCGGGTCCGGATCGAGATCGACGACGAAGCGGTCCGGATGCTCTGGATCGTCGACGCGGCAGCCCCAGACATGGAATTCGACGGCCCCGAACTGCGTCAGTCCCAGAAATCCCTGCGCATTCTCGACATGGATGAAATCCGCGCGCCCTTCCTCCTCCTTGAGCGCGACGGTCGCGACGCCGGCGGGCAGGCCGTGGAAGGCGTGGCGCTGATAGAAACAATCCTCCTTTTCGCCCGACGGGCAGCGGATGAGCGAAAGCGGCCGGCGCAGGAGTTCCGGGAGCATCCAGTCGCCGACGCGCGCATAATAGACGGCGATGTCGAGCTTGGTCGTCGTCTTCGAGCCGAACATGGCGCGGTCGGGATTGGTGAGGCGGATCGCGGCGAGATCGCGATCGGTCACGAGTTTGGGCCTCAGGGCCGGCGCCGCCGGGCGCCAGGGCGAAACCGAAAGCAGCACGGGCTGGCGCGGCGCCCCGCCCTCGGCGCGGCTGTTATAGGCGATGCGCGCCTTCGTCGTCGGCTCGACAAAAACGGCGTTGGCGATGCGCGGCGCCGGCGTGACGCTCTTGTCCGTTCTGTGGGCGGAGAGGGTACTGAAAAGCTCCTTGGCGAGCGCGCCCGTGATCCCGGTTCCGACACGCCCGACGAATTCGAGGCCCGATGCGCCTTCCTCCGCGAGAATGAGGGCCGCGACTCGCGAGGGCGCCGTCGCGGTGTAGCCGATGACGACGAAGTCGCCGACATAGCCGCGCTTGATCTTGAGCCAGGTCTTGGTGCGGCCCTGAACATAGGGCGCGTCCTTCTTCTTCGAGACGATCCCTTCGAGGCCCATGCGGTGCGCCTGCGCGAAGAACTCGGCCCCGCCGCCGGCCATGTGGCTCGAGACCTGGATCGGCGAGCGCGGATCAATGAGGGGCGCGAGAAGGCCTTCGAGCGCGGACTTGCGCTCGACGAGCGTCGCCGCCGACAGGTCATAACCGTCGAGATGAACAAGATCGAAGGCGAAGAACGTCAGGTCGCGGTCGCGGCCCTCGGCGAGCGCTTTTTCCAGAAGGTCGATCGAGGTGACGCCGCGCGGATCCTGCACGGCGATCTCGCCGTCGATGAGCGCGCTTTTGCAGTCGAGCTTCCTGAAAGCCGCTGCAAGCGCCTGATAGCGATGCGTCCAGTCATGCCGGTTGCGCGTGAACAGGCGCGCCTCGCCCCTGTCGATGCGGGCGAGCGTTCTGTAACCGTCAAATTTGATTTCGTGCAGCCAGTCGGGACCTTCGGGCGGCTCGTCGGCGTCGGACGCGAGCTGCGGCGAGACCTTCTCGGGAAGCGGCGCCGGCCGCGCGCCCCTGATGGACTTCGCTGCGATGCGCTTCGCCTTTTTCTTCGGCTGGCGCTTCGGCTTCTTGATGTCTTCGACCGTCAGCCCCGAGATGACGCTTTCGGGCCTGTCAGCCAGCACGTCATATTCCCCGATCGGACGGACCGCGTCGTCCCGTTCCTTGATGAGGAGCCAGTTGTTGGCGTCCTTCAGCTTCACGAGCGTCCAGCCGCCGCGCAGCTTCTCGCCGACGAGGCGGAACTTGAGTTCGCCTGAGTCGAGCGCCTTCTGCGGATCCTCGGCGAGGGTCACATAGGTCCCGCGGTCCCAGACGATGACGCCGCCGGCGCCGTATTCCCCTGCGGGAATGGCGCCCTCGAAGCCCGCATAGTCCATGGGGTGATCTTCGACCATCACCGCGAGCCGGCGCACCCTGGGGTCGAGGCAGGGTCCCTCGGGCACCGCCCAGCTCTTGAGGGCGCCGCCGATCTCAAGCCTTAGATCGTAATGCATGCGCCGCGCGCCATGCTTCTGGATGACGAAGATCGGCTCATGCGAGGGCGCAGCCGGCCTTTCGCCGGACGGCTCGCTG
The DNA here is from genome assembly GCA_964441615.1 of uncultured Caulobacterales bacterium. GTDB lineage: Bacteria > Pseudomonadota > Alphaproteobacteria > Caulobacterales > Parvularculaceae > Amphiplicatus. The sequence continues at coordinate 2,458 of CAYTVQ010000178.1, forward strand.
GTGACGCCGAATCGTCGCTTTGCGCGATAGCGCTTGAGATCCGCCATGCCCGCCATGATAGCGGAGTCGCGTTCCGCCGCGATCCCGCCTTTTCCAGTTGCGAAGCCGCGCCGGTTTCGCGAGCATGCGCGCGGTTCGCGCGACGGGAAATCCCATGACCGACTGGCACAAGGGCGCCGTCATTTATCAGATCTATCCGCGCAGCTTCGCGGATTCGAATGACGACGGCGTCGGCGACCTCGCCGGAATTGCAGATCGCCTCGATTATGTGAAGGCGCTCGGCGTCGACGGCGTCTGGCTGTCGCCCTTCTTCGCCTCGCCCATGAAGGATTTCGGCTATGACGTTTCGGACTATTGCGCCGTCGATCCGACCTTCGGAACGCTCGCCGATTTCGACGCGCTTCTTAATCGCGCCCATGTTCTGGGGCTCAAAATCGTCATCGATCAGGTGTGGTCGCACACCTCGGATCAGCACCCCTGGTTCAAGGAGAGCCGATCAAGCCGCGATAATCCGAAGGCGGACTGGTATGTCTGGGCCGACGCGAAGGCGGACGGAACGCCGCCCAACAACTGGATATCCGTCTTCGGCGGCGAGGGCTGGAACTGGGATTCGCGACGCCGGCAATATTATCAGCGCAATTTCCTGATCGAGCAGCCGGACCTCAATTTCTGGAACAAGGATGTGCGGTCCGCGATCCTCGACGTCGCCGAGTTCTGGCTGAGGCGCGGCGTCGACGGCTTCCGTCTCGACGTCGCCAATTTCTATTATTGCGACCGCCTGCTCCGCGACAATCCGGCGAAGCGCGCGTCGGGCGGCTTTCAACGGCCCTATCAGTTCCAGCGCCACATTTACGATCGCTCGCAGCCCGAAACGCTCCTCTTTATTGAGGACCTGCGCCGCCTGCTCGACCGCTACGGCGCCATGTCGGTCGCCGAGATCGTCTCCGACCATCCGATCGAGCGCAGCCTTGAATATTCGGCCCCCGGCCGCCTGCATACCGCATACAACTTCCACTTTCTCGAGTCCCGCGCGCTGACGCCGGCCCTCGTGAGGAGCGCCTTTGACGGCTGGGCCGACGACGGCGCCTGGCCGAGCTGGTCCTTCTCCAATCACGATGTGGTTCGCGCGCCGACACGGTTCGGCGGCGGCGCCATGGGCGAGGCCCATGCGCGGATGCTGCTCGGGCTTCTGCTCTCCCTGCGCGGCACGATCTTCCTCTATCAGGGCGAGGAGCTCGGCCTTCCGCAGGCGGATGTTCCCTTTGAGAAGCTGAAGGATCCGGAAGGCATCCGCTTCTGGCCCGACAGTCTCGGGCGCGACGGCTGCCGCACGCCCATGCCGTGGCGGCACAATGCGCCGCATGGCGGCTTTTCGCGCGTCGAACCCTGGCTCCCGGTCGATCACCGGCATCATGCGCTCGCTGTCGATAATCAGGAGAAGAATCCGGCGTCGATGCTCGCCTTTGCGCGGGCCTTCATCGCGCTGCGGCGTGAGAGCCCGGCGATGCGCCTCGGGACCATCGAGTTCGCCGAAGCGGCGGATGGCGTCGTCGCCTTCCGGCGCCGCCATGAGGGCGAGGCGCTCTACTGCGCCTTCAACCTCGCGCCGTCGCCTGCAAGCTTCGCTGCGCCCGGCGCGCTTGAAGTTCTTGCGACGGGCCTTGCCGGCTCGATTGAGGGCGGGCGGATCAATCTTCCGCCCTGCGGCGGCATTGTCGCGCGCGCTTACCGTCCGTAGCCGTCCGGATTTTCGCGCTGCCAGCGCCAGTGGTCGGCGCACATGTCGTCGAGCGACTTCCCGGCGCGCCAGCCGAAGAGCTTCGCCGCAAGCGAAGGGTCGGCGTAAATCTCGGCGATGTCGCCCGCCCGGCGCGGGGCGATCTCGTAAGGAATGTCGCGATTGGAGGCGCGCTTGAAGGCGGCGACGGCCTCGAGCACCGAATGGCCGCGCCCGGTCCCGAGATTGACGTTGAGGGCGCGCCCGGCGCGCTCGGCAGCCAGCCAGTCGATGGCGTCGCCGTGCCCGCGCGCGAGATCGACGACATGGATGTAGTCCCTGACGCCCGTGCCGTCGCGCGTTGGATAGTCGGCGCCGAAGACCGAGAGCTTCTCGCGCCGCCCGACCGCGACCTGCGCGATATAGGGAAAGAGATTATTCGGAATCCCGGTCGGGTCCTCTCCGATGCGGCCCGAGGGATGCGCGCCGACGGGATTGAAATAGCGCAGATTGCAGACCTTCCAGCGGCTGTCCGCCTGCTGAAGGTCGCGCAGCATCTCCTCGATGAAGAGCTTGGTGCGGCCGTAAGGGTTGGTTGGCCCGAGCGCCCCCGTCTCCGCGACCGGGCTCGCATTGAGCTCGCCATAAACCGTCGCCGAGGACGAAAAGACGATAAGGCGCGCGCCCGCGGCGTCGAGCGCCTTCACCAGCGTCAGCGCCGCGCCGAGATTGACGCGGTAGTAGCGCATGGGTTCGGCGACGGACTCGCCGACGGCCTTGAGCCCCGCGAGATGCACGGCGCCGTCAGGCCGGAATCTCGCGACGGCCTCGATGACGGCGCCCTCATGCGCGGGGTCGGCGAGATCGGCGCGCAGGAATTCGATGTCGCCGCCGCCGAGTTCGCGCACCCGCGCCAGCGCCTCCGGCGAGGAGTTGGAGAAATCGTCGATGACGAGCAGCGATTGGCCGCGCGCGAGGAGATCGAGGCAGACATGGCTGCCGATATAGCCGGCGCCGCCGGCGACCACGATGCGTCCGGCCCGCAAGCCGGTCACTCCACCGTCACCGATTTGGCGAGATTGCGCGGCTGATCGACATCGGTGCCCTTGGCGGTTGCTGTGTAATAGGCGAGGAGCTGGATCGGCGCCGCATAGACGATGGGCGCGAGCAGCGGCTCGACCTCCGGGGCCGTGATCGACATCCACACGTCGCCGGCGCGCGCCAGTCCCTTCGCATCGGAAATCAGAAGCGCCTTGCCGCCGCGCGCCATCACTTCGTGCATGTTGGAAATGGTCTTCTCGAACAGCGCGTCCGAGGGCGCGATGACGATGACCGGCACGTCCTTGTCGATGAGCGCGATCGGCCCGTGCTTCATCTCGCCGGCCGCGTAGCCCTCGGCGTGGATGTACGAGATCTCCTTGAGCTTGAGCGCGCCCTCGAGCGCGATCGGGAACATGATTCCGCGCCCGAGGAAGAGCGTGTCGCGAGCGTGCACGTGGCGGTGCGCGATCTCTCGCACCGTCGCGTCGAGCTCGAGCGTGCGCTCGACGAGGCGCGGCAGCCGCATGAGCTCGGAGAGGCGCTCGCGGGCCTCCTCCGGCCCGATGCGCCCGCGCGCGATCCCGAGCCGGGTGGCGAGCATGTAGAGCGCGACGAGCTGCGTCG
>CAYTVQ010000179.1:0-5838 GCA_964441615.1 uncultured Caulobacterales bacterium
CTGAGGCTCGGTCATCAGGATCGCCGAGCGAATTTTCCCGTCAAGCAGCGGCTTGAGCCACTCCTCCTGCTGGGCGGGCGTGCCGTATTTCATCAGCACTTCCATATTTCCGGTATCCGGCGCGGCGCAGTTAAAGACCTCAGACGCGATGTGGCAGCGGCCCATCTGCTCGGCGAGCGGCGCGTAATCGGCGTTGGAAAGCCCCGGCCCGAACCGCTTGTCGGGATGGAACATGTTCCAGAGGCCTTCGGCCTTGGCCCTGGCCTTCAGCTCTTCGATGACCGGGGGCACCTTCCAGCGCCCCTCGGGGCCAAAGGCGGCATGCTGACGCTCATAGGTCTCCGCGCCCTCATGGACATGGCGCTCCATGAACTCCGTGACGCGGGCGAGGTATTCCTTGCAGCGGGTTGAATAGGAAAATTCCATGTCGGCCTCCTTCGGCCGTTACAGGATAGCGCAGTGACCGCTGTTGGAAAGCACGGAAAGCAGCGGCCCGCCGGACGACGCTTTCATCTTTGGGCGGACAAAAGCCTCCGTCCCCGAGCTGCCCGCGCCGTTCTTGGGGGCGCACGCGGCGCCCTGGCCTTGCGCTTGGCGCCAAATGCAAAGCCGCGCGGGGAACCTCGCGCGGCTTTGCATGACGGCCATTCGGAAGTCTTACATCGACCCGCCGCGATTGAGCGCCCGAAAGCGCATCAGCTCCTCGCCGCGCAGCATCATGTCCTTATTCTCATCGACAGAATCGAACTCCGCCAGATACGCGCGGTAATAGTCGTCACGGGCGATGGTCCCGGTCATATTGGTCAGCTTGCCGAACTTTTCCTGCAGCGCCGCGTCATTGTTCGCCGGCGGCGTCTCGCCTGAACCTTCGAGCTCTTCAATAAAGGCGCGATACTGCCGCTCACGCGCCGATTCGCCCGGCGTTGCGGCGTCATCCTCGGTGTCGCGCCACGTTTCGACGAGGCGCAGATATTCATCCACCGTCAATTTGCCGTCGCGATTGATGTCGGCGACGACGAAATCGATCTTCGCCTCCTCAAAGGCCTCTGTCTTGGTCAGGACCTCAGCGTCGAATTTCTGCGCGAGCGCATCGACGGCGGACTGATTCGACTCGGTCGTGCGCACGGGATCGCCGCGCGAATAGACAACTTCGCGCTCTGCGGTCTCGACCACCGCGCCATCGACCGTGCGCGTGAAAATGAATTTTTGCTGTAACTGCTGACGCTTGTTGAGGTCGTCAGCCATATTGTCTTCATCAACGACAGGAACTCCGGGCGTCGCGGGCGCAGCCTCGGCGGGCAAGGGCGCCGCAGGGGTCGGCAAGGGCCCGGTTCCGCTCTGAGCAAACGCCGCGCCGCAAGTCGCCAAAACCGCGGCGCCAGAGATATTGGCCAGAATCTTCCTCATCTTTGTCTCCATAATGCGGGTCCCATAGCCTGACCGTCTTCGAACGCCAAACAGCTAGTTACGGAGGGTCCAGGATGGAAGGGGCCGGATTGCGGCCTCTTGGCGATCATTCCGCGATTCTGACTCGGGCGATTTCCTGGGCGCGCTGACGCTTGAGATCATGACGCGCAGCCCGCTTAACCAGAATATAGAAAATGAAATAGCTCATGGCCGCCCCAATGCCGGCGATCCAGATCGGCGCATTCTCAAACAGCGTCGGGAACCGGCCGTAGGAGAAGCCCAGAGACTCCACGAGCGCCGGGGCGTTTTGCCATGCGGCCAACAGTGCGCCGTAGACAGTGATCCCGAGCGAAAGAAGGCCAGCGAACACGGCGCCGACCGTAATGCCGATATCGGCGTGCTCCTCGGCCTTTGAGATGACCATTTTTGAAGGATCGCCGGCAAGGGCCTGGGTCGCCGAAAACAGCGCCCGCGCGCGGCTTGCGCGCTCTTCCGCCGAGAGTTTCGCGTCGCCCTCGGACTTGTATTTCTCAAAGCGAATCAGGGGCGCCGATTTCAGTTGCGCGTCCGACACGAAAGCCGGCTCGCATTCGGGCGCCGGCCGCACATCCGCCGTCGGGACGACCAGCGAAGCGTCAGTCGGCATGAGAAACAGCGACTTTTCAGCCGCGCGTCTCCGCACGAGACCGTCAAGAGACACGAGTTCGCCGTTCACGCGGGCGCGCGTCCAGAGCTCGAAGGCCTGCGCCGCGCCCAGCTTGTCCCCGGCATTCAGCTTGCGGAGAACCGTTGAGCGGCGCCAGTTATCGGCGCCGATCGAAAAGATCAGCGAGGTAAGGGCGTCATGCTCATTCTGGTTGAGAGGCGCCCGGACGGTTTCCGCGAGAAGCGCCTCGATCGGCTTGACGTCCTCGCGAAGGAGGCGCTCGGCTTCGCTCTCCGTCACGCTCATGCCGTGGCGAGCAGTGGAGACATGGCCATAGCCGACGGTCCACTGCTCGCTCGGCGCGTAGTGCGCCGACATGCGCAGGCCTTCATAACCCTTGATCAGGTTAAGACCGGTTTCTCCCGTTCGCATGGCGTCAAGCCATCCCCTCGCTACGCGCCGGACCCCATCGACTCCTTGATCAGCCGCATCGCCTCCAGCATGCGCGGCCGGCAGTTTCGCCCGCCCCAGAACGACATCCGGCTTGAGGTCGCAGGGGCGCGCCGTTAACACATTGATAGCATGGGCGTGCGGACTTGGGTAGGCGGCGGTCAAGGCGCAGTCGCTGTCCCTCCTCGGGACTGTGGCCAAATAGCCCTATTATGGGAATCGGGGTCCGGCTGGCGTTTCAGGCCAAAAGGCGTCGCTTGAAATCATTGGCCCTTCAAGGTTTTTTGGCGTTTCATTCGCGAGCGAGCCGGACCTTCGTCCCGCGGCGCATTTTGGCACGGGACTTGGGTAATCGTTGAGCGAGGCGGATGCAGCGGGCTCGGCGGCTGCATCGCCCCGTTCTGGCCGCCTGACAGTGCGGCCGCCCTGCCGAGCAGCGAGTGGAACCTATGGGTAACAGTCTGGCCAATGTCATCGCGGCGCTCATCATCGCGGCGGCTATACTCCTCAACGGCGCGCTGAACGGGCGAAACGCTCCAACCGGCCCCGGCGGCGCGCCCTCCGCAAGCGAGGAGGAATTCCGCGAGTGGTATGCACGCGCGGTGGGCGACATCCGCAACGATATCGTCGTCAACTGCGGTTGCTGCGGAGACGCCAAGCCGGGTTTTTAGGAGCCCGCCCCGCTCCCCGACGGATCGCCGGATATGTCCCCGGCCTTCCGCTCGAAGCGCGGCGGGCGAATGAACCGCAGCTGGCTGAAGTGCCTCCGCCGCCGGCGGTTTCCGCTCCCGCTTTTCCGCCGAAGGAAGGATATTATTTCCCCCCGACCAGCGGCTGGGGTCCGCCCCCGATTCTGGTCGTGCCGCCGGTCCCAGGAACCATCCCCCCGCCGCCGCCCTGCATCGACAATCCGGACACGCCGGGCGACGACTGCAATCCGCAACCGCCCCCGCCCGAGCCCCCGCCGCCGACCGATGTCCCCGAGCCGGGCGCGCTCTTGATCCTGCTCCTCGGCGCCGCAGCCATCTGGCTTGGGCTCCCGCGGAAAGCGAAAGCCGGAATCTGAGAAGCAAACGGCCCCTTCAGGGGCCGTTTCATTTCGGAGCGCCGTCGCCGCTTCAGAAGAGAATGAGCGTCGCGAGCCCCAGAAAAACGAAAAAGCCGACGACATCCGTGACGGTGGTGACGAAGACGCCCGACGACACGGCCGGATCCGCGCCCGCGCGCTGCAGGCCCAGCGGCACCAGGATCCCGGCAAGGCCGGCGCAAACCAGGTTGATGACCATCGCCGCGCCAATCACGAGACCCAACCGAAGTCCGACCTCGGCGTCTCCGGTCGATGCTGTGTGCCAGGCGGCGGCGAGCAGGCCCATGATTACGGCGAAGAGGAGTCCGTTGGCCCCGCCGACCAGCGCCTCGCGCCAAATGATGCGCACCGCGTTGGCGGGGGTTAGTTCCTTTGTCGCAAGCGACCGCACCGCGACAGTCAGGGTCTGCGTGCCCGCGTTTCCGCCCATGCTGGCCACGATCGGCATCAGCACAGCGAGCGCCACCACTTCAGCGATCGCCTTGTCGAACAGGGCGATGACGATCGAAGCGAGAATGGCCGTGCCGAGATTGATCCCGAGCCAGGAGAACCGCGAGCGCACGGTCTCGATGACGGTGTCGGAAAGACCTGCGTCCGATTCGACGCCGCCGAGCGCCAGCATGTCCTCGCTGGTTTCGGCGTTGACGATTTCGACCACGTCATCGACAGTGATCATGCCGACGAGCCTGTCCGCCTCGTCGACGACCGGCGCTGAAATCAGGTTGTACTGCTCAAACAGATAAGCGACTTCTTCCTGATCCATTGAATCGGGAATGCGCCGGACCTCCGACGACATGATCTCAGCGATCTGCACGTCGCGCTTGGTCTTCAGGAGCGTGGCCAGCGGCACGGCGCCGATAGGGCGAAAGGCTGGATCGACCACGAAGATCTCGTAAAAGCGGTCGGGAAGCTCGTCCGAGCCGCGCATGAGGTCGATGATCTGGCCGACTGTCCAATAGGGGGGTGCGGCGAAACAATGCCGCTGCATGAGGCGGCCGGCCGTCTCCTCCTCGTAATCCAGAGCGGCATGCAGCACCAGCCGCTCGCTTGCCGGAATCTCGGCAAGCACCTCTGCGCGCTTCTCGTCGTCGAGCTCGTCGAGAACGAAGGCCGCATCGTCAGTATCCAGATCGGCGATCGCCTCGGCGGCCTTCTCCGCCGACATGGCGTTTACGACGTCTTCGACGATATCGGGGGCGAGTTCGGGAAGAACTTCGGCCTCGACGGGGCCGGTGATCTCGAGGACGCTTGCTCTTTGCTCCTCGTTGAGGAGCGCCAGAAGGTCGGCGTAGTCGGCCGGGTGAAGTTCGGCGATGAACTGCCGGACGGCGTCAATCTCGCCAGCTTCGAGCGCCTCGACCACCGAATGCGCGTAGACGTCGGCAAGCGTGCGGCCTTCCTCGAGATGAGAGACCGCTTCGTCGATTTCGGGCGTGGGGGCCGCCTCGCCCGGGCGCGGCTTTGGCTCCAGGGGGGCCGGCTCGCTCATCTTCCGCGCCTTTCTGAAGGAATTGACGACGCTTGTCTGACCGGAAGTGCTAGCGCGGCTCGCCGAAAAGAAAAATCCCGTTCTGCGCGGGTCCGGAGCGGCGGCGCCGCCGCCTTCAGTCCCGGAAGTCGATAACGCCGCTGGCCACGACCAGGATGATGGCGGTCGATACGATTACGGCGACGATGGTCGTTCTGATGAACTTCTTCTTCAGTTGCGGATCCGACGGCGCGCCGGGATCGGCGCCCGTCACGCCGTCATCTGCGCTTTCCCAGCGCCCCTTCACTCCAGTCGGAAGCATGGTGAAGAACACGCACCACCAGACCAGAAGGAAGATAATGAGCGCGCCTATTGGGTTCATCTGGAGATGGAGTGCTGAATGCTGAACACAGATTGTTAGGCTTCCGCCTCGGGGTCAACGCCGCAGGGAGTCTCACACCCGCAACACCATCACCGCCACCGCCGGCTTCTTCCCCCAGAGCGCCTGCAGCCGCGTGCGGACCGCGCGTTGCACGGCAATGATGACGGCCTCGTCCTGCAGGCGCTTTTTCCGGGCGATGCTATCAAAGGCTTCAATCGCCGCCTCCTCAAGCGCCTCGCCGATCGCCTCGCCGTCCTTTCCCTCGCGCGGAGCCCCCAGGATGGCTGTTTGCGGGGCGCCGGCGAGGTCGCCATCTGCATCGATCGCCAGCGCAATGGTGACGACGCCGGCAGAAGCCAGCTTCTTGCGCTCGCGGATCGCCTCTGACCCTTCCGGCT
>CAYTVQ010000180.1:0-1491 GCA_964441615.1 uncultured Caulobacterales bacterium
ACCGAACGCGGCATTGAAGCGACGGGGCAGGAACGGGTCGTCGGCCGGACGATTGAAACGCTGCTGTGCCGCGGCGAGGCCGACATCAGCGCCGTGCTGGCGGCGGCGACTCCAGCGGAAGCCAACGCCATTTGCGGACGCCTCGATGCGCTCGAGGCCGACGGGGTCGTAAGCTGGCGCGGCGACATCGTCTCGGTCCCGGAGGAAGCGCGGCTCCTGTCACGAATCGCCGCAGCCGCGCTCGATCCTTATGAGCAGTCCCTGTTCGCGCCCGCGGGGACGGGGTCGCTCGCAATTTGAGCCGGTAATGGTGGCGCGCGGCGACGCCTTGGCCTATGGTCGGCCGCAATGGACTGCAAGCTTGATGGAACCTCGCGCCTCGCCTGCGACCTCTGCGAGGTTCGCGCCAAGTCGGTGTGCGCCGATCTCTCGCCCAGGGAAATGGCGCAGGTCGAGAAGGTCATGGCGCGGCGCAATATCGTGCGCGGCAAGGCCATCATGCTGGAAGGCGAGCCGAACGACGCGCTCTATGTCGTCGTGCGGGGAAGTTTCCGCCTGTCGAAACAGCTGATCGACGGGCGACGACAGGTGACGGGATTCCTGTTCCCGGGCGATTTTGCGGGCGTGCGGACGACCGACGCCAACGCCTATACGGCCGAGGCGCTCGAAGACAGCGTTGTCTGCCATTTTCCGCACAGCTTCCTTGATGAAGCGGCGATCAGTTCTCCTGGAATCAAGGACCGTCTGATTGCCCGGGGCCAGACTGAATATCACAAGGCGCAGGACCACATTGTCCTTCTGGGCAAGAAGAGCGCCGAGGAGCGTGTCTTGAGTTTCATCGAGATGGTCGATCAGCGGATCGGCGCCGAACAGGGGGCAAACGCTCGCCGCGTGCCGTTGCCGATGCCGCGTCAGGACATCGCCGATTATCTCGGCCTCAGGCTGGAGACGCTGAGCCGCACGCTCACGGCGTTGAGGGCGGACGGGCGGCTGACGGACGTCTCGCGTCACGAAGTGGTCACGCCTGTCTAGGTCGTCGCGCGGCGATGCGGAATCACGGCGCCCGATCAAATTTTTGATTGTTGCGGCGTTTTCGCGCAAAACCGCGTACACTCTTGCGCCCGCCGCTCTAGCAGCGCGCCCGACGTCGAATGTCAGGACTGCTGGCACAGACGGCGTGACACGCGCCCACTCGGCGGCGGGGGTCGCCATCGTCATCAACCGGCAGCCTGACGAATAGCGGTCCGCCGGCCGAACAAACGCGCACCCGCATGTCATGTTCCGCGCCAGACAACGGGGCGACGATGACCATGATGATGGCTAGAAGTCTCAGGCTGTCCATGCGTGTCTGCCAGTAGGGCGGGCTCCGCGTCTGTCGCAGACTCCGGGCGCGCGCGACTTGATCCCGGTCAAATCCGCGCTCTTGCAGCATGGGGGCGGCCGCCACGACCCGGATGCGCCCCGTCGGCGCTGCGTCAAAATAACCGACCG
>CAYTVQ010000180.1:1591-5830 GCA_964441615.1 uncultured Caulobacterales bacterium
CCGGGTCGGTCTCGGTTCGAGATGCGTTCGTCCCTGAACTCGACTTCACCTACTTCCTGTCTGACCACATCGGCGCAGAACTTATTCTCGCAACGAGCCCACACGACATTTCGGGAGCAGCCGCGCTTGCTGGTCTTGGCAAGATTGCAGACACGATGGCGCTGCCTCCGACGCTGACGCTGCAGTATCACTTCATACCGAGCGGAAAGTTCCGTCCCTATGTCGGCTTTGGCGTGAACTGGACCGTCTTCTACAGTGAGGACGCTTCAAGCGCGCTGACGACGGCCATCGGTCCGACGAGTGTCAGTCTCGACGACAGTTTCGGCTGGGCGGCGCAGGCCGGCGCCGACATCGATCTTTCCAAGCGATTCTTCCTGAACATCGACGTGAAATATATCGACATCGACACGACTGCGACGCTTCGGACTGGCGCGCTCGTCAACACGGTCGATGTCGATATCGATCCGTTGGTTGTCGGCGTCGGGATCGGATTCCGGTTCTAAGCCGGCTGACTTGCCTCCGAAGCAGGAAACGGCGCCGCGTCAACGGCGCCGATTCTGCATCTCGGCCTCGAGGTCATCGTCGAGGAGGATTCGCGCCGCCGACCCTTGAGGATCCTCGAACTGGCCGGATTTCAGCGCCCAGAAAAAACTCGCGAGGCCGAGGCCGCCGAGAAAGAGCGCGATCGGAATGAGATAGAGGAGCGCGGTCATTTCCGTCCCCCGGCAAGTCGCAGGGCGTTGAGCGTCACGATGAGCGAAGACCCGGACATCGCGATCGCCGCGATGAGCGGCGTTACGAGTCCGAAGGCCGCAAGCGGCATCGCGCACGCGTTATATAGCGCCGCAAAGATGAAGTTTTCGAGGACGCGTCGGCGAGCCTTTCTCGCCACGGCGACGGCTTCGACGATCGGCTGCAAGCCTTCGCCCTGATAGACGAAATCGGCGGCGGCCTGGCTGGCGTCGGCGGCGGTTCCGGGAGACAGAGACGCGTGCGCGGCGGCGAGGGCGGGGGCGTCATTGAGGCCATCGCCGACCATGGCGACCTTGACGCCCTCGGCGCGCAGCTCCTCGAGCCGGCGGGTCTTCGCCTCCGGCGAGAGTTCCGCGCTCCAGCCGCGCAGATCGAGATCGTCGGCGATGCGCCGCGCCGCCGCCGCGCGGTCGCCGGACAGCATCTCGACAGCAAGGCCCATATCCTTCAGCTGGCGGATCGTCTCGCGCGCGTCCGCGCGCACCCGATCCTCGAAGACGAAGCGGACCGGCGGCCCATCGCCCATTGCGAACCAGGATTCCTGCGCGGCGTCGTCCTCCTTCCCGACTGCGCCGACAAAGCGCGCCTTGCCAAGGCGGCAGGGAACGCCATCGACCGTCCCGGCGACGCCTTCGCCCGGCGTCTCGACGGCGTCGGCTGCGGCCCGGCCCGGGCCCGCCTCGGCGACAATCGCGCGCGAGAGGGGATGGCGGCTGATGCGGGCGAGCTCGGCGGCTGCCGTGAGCGCGTCAATGCTGATCGCGTCCCGATTGGCGAGGCGCGGCTTGCCAAAGGTCAAGGTGCCGGTCTTGTCGAAGACGACCGCGGCGACCTCGGCGAGACGCTCGAGGGCGTCACCCGACTTCACGAGAACGCCGCGCCGGAAGAGGGCGCCCGTCGCCACAACCTGCACGGCGGGCGCGGCGAGACCGAGCGCGCAAGGGCAGGTGATGATGAGCAGCGCCGCGGCGTTCAGGATCGCGACGCGGAATCCGGCGTCGAGAACCAGGAGCCAGACGAGGAAGGTCGTGAGCGCAAGCGTGTGTACGACCGGCACATAAAGCTGCGCGGCGCGGTCGGCGAGGCGCACATAGCGGCTCTTCGTCTGCTCGCCGGCTTCGATGAGGCGGGTCAGGTCGGCAATGAACGAATCATCGACCGTCTTCGTTGCGCGCATGACGACGCGAGATGTGAGGTTAAGAATTCCGGAGCGCAGCAGCGCCCCCTTCTCGGCCCGCGCCGGGGCGCTCTCGCCGGTGACCAGCGAAAAGTCGAAGTCAGAAGAGCCCTCTTCGAGGACGCCATCTACGGGCGCGCGGTCGCCTGGCGCGAGCAGAAGGCGGTCGCCAGGGGTCACGTCGCGCGCCGCAATCGAGACAAGCGCGCCGTCAGATCCGATCCGGCTGGTCGTCACCGCCTGCAGGGCGAGGAGGTCGCGCGCCGCCGCCCGGGCCTTGAGGCGCAGGCGATGGTCGAGATAGCGCCCGATCAGCAGGAAGAAGAGCAGCATGACCGCTGCATCGAAATAGGTGTGGGCGCCGCCCTTGAAGAACTCGAATATGCTGATCGCAAGCGCGAGCAGGACGCCGAGCGAAATGGGCACATCCATATTCGCGCGCCGCGCCTTGAGAGCCGAAAGAGCCGAGGTGAAAAAGGGCCGGCCCGCATAGAGGGCGGACGGAACAGCGATCAGCCCTGACGCGAAATGCAGGAGCGCGACCGTGGCCGGGCCCATTTCCGAGCCGCCCGCCCACACCGACACGGACAGCAGCATGACATTGGCGGACGCAAAGCCAGCTACGGCAAGCGCACGCAGGAGCCGCCGCCCCTCGCGATCGCTCTCGCGCTCCGCCGCCTCCGGATCGAAGGGCGCCGCGCGATAGCCGAGTTCGGAGAGGCGTTCTGTAACGGTCTTCGGCGCAATGGCGCCGTCGCGCCAGACAAGGGCGAGACGTCCGGTCGAAAGATTGAGGCGCGCCGACTGCATGCCCGGCAGCGCGCTCATGGCCTTCTCGATCTTGGCGATGCAGCCGCCGCATTTGGCGCCGAACACGGCGAGATCGAGGCGCGCCATGCCGTTCGCCCGCCGCACGAATGGAGCGGGGTCGATGACGATTCCGTCGGCTGGCGGCTCGAGACCGCTCGGGCAACCGACATCGGCGACGATCGCGGCGCTCATGGCAGCGTCAATTTCTTCTGTAAACGAAAGAGCGCGGCGTCGGCGCCGCGCGCGGACGCGTCGAGACGCCAGGCGCCGGGGCCGACAGCCTCAATCCCGGCGACATATCGGCCAGGCGCGATTTCCCGAAAGGCGAGGGCGTGCGACTCCTCGGCAACGAGCCGTCCGAGCGTCCCGCTGATTTCAAGACCGGCAAGCGGCGCCGCCTGCGCATCGAAAAACGCCAGTTCTATTTCCGCGCCCGCGCCGGCGCGCTCGAGCCGCACGATCTCCGCCGTCCAGCCGAGCAGCGCCTGCGCGTCGCGTTCGGCGAGGCGCTGATTGTAGGCAATGCCCTGAACGTAAGATTTTTTTGCCTCCTCCCCCGGAAACGTCCGAACGGCGAGGGTGATGAATACAGCGTTGGCGGCGATGACCGCCGCAAAGGCGGCGATCAGGATGGCGAAAACATGCCCGCCCTTGAGCTGGAAATCCTGCCTCATGGCCGCGCCTTTATGAAGGATGTCTCAACCCGCGCCGACTCGCCGCTTGCGCGGTCGGCGACGACAAGGACCGGCCTGTCGCCGATTGAGGGCAGAAGGGCGGTCGGCGCCGTCACAAAGATTCGCACCGAGCGGAGGCTGTCTGGCTTCGCCCGGATCAGGATCGCGCCGTCCGCCGCCTTTTCGCCGACGGCCGAGAGCGCAGCGCCGTCAAGGCCGTCAAGCGTGATCACGAGCGTCCGCTCACGGTCCGCCTTGTTCACGATCTTCAATGTATAGCCGTTTCTGATCGAGCCGTCGGACAGACGCACAAAAGGCGGCGTGCGGTCGTGCTGCACGCTGGCTTCGAGCGTGGCGCGAGCGCCGAGGCCGACCAGCATCAGCGCGCCGATGACGGCGATGAGGCCTGCGTAAAGCAGGGTGCGCGCGCGAACGAGGCGTGTCTGCGGTTTCTGGCCTGCGAGCCGCCGCGAAATATTGGCGTCAGTGTCGTACATGATGAGGCCGGACGGACGCCCGACCTTTTTCATGGTTTCATCGCAGGCGTCGATGCATAAGGCGCAATTGATGCACTCGAGCTGCGCGCCGTCGCGGATGTCGATGCCCATGGGACAGGCGGCGACGCAGGCGTTGCAGTCGACGCAGTCGCCGCGCCCCTCCCATGACTGGCCCTTCTTGTGCGAACCGCGCGGTTCGCCGCGGTCATGCTTGTAGGTGACCTGAAGAGTCTCCTTGCCCGTGAGCGCCGCCTGGATGCGCGGCCAAGGGCACATATAGATGCAGACCTGTTCGCGCATGGAGCCGGCGAACAAGTAGGTCGTGAAG
>CAYTVQ010000181.1:0-1812 GCA_964441615.1 uncultured Caulobacterales bacterium
AGATGTCCTGGCTGTCGGGCTTTTCGGCGACGACGAGACCGAAAGCGCTGGCGATGCGCCTGACCTCCGCCTTGGGCATGTCGCCGAGGGGAAATCGGAGGAACTCAAGCTGTTCGCGCGTCGTCGAGAACAGGAAATAGCTCTGGTCGCGCGTCTCGTCGGCCGGACGACGCAGCTCCGCGCCATGCGCGCCGACAACACGGCGGACATAATGGCCGGTGGCCATGGCGCCGCCGCCGAGATCGCGCGCAATGCCGAGAAGGTCCTTGAACTTCACCCGCTCATTGCAGCGCACGCACGGAATCGGAGTCGCGCCCGCAAGATAGGTGTCGGCGAAGTCCTCCATCACGGCCTCGGTAAAGCGGTTCTCGAAATCAAGCACGTAATGAGGAATCCCGAGCCGTTCGGCGACGGCGCGCGCGTCCGCGATATCCTGTCCTGCGCAGCAGGCGCCCTTCCTCTGGATCGCGGCGCCGTGATCGTAGAGTTGCAGCGTCACGCCGACCGCGTCGTATCCGGACATTTTCACCAGCGCAGCCGTCACCGAGGAATCAACGCCCCCCGACATGGCGACGACAACGCGCGCCCCGGCCGGAAGGCCGAGGTCGAGGCGGGGCGCGTCAATGGTCGCAGCGGCGAACATGGGGCCGAAGATAGTCAGGCATTGCTGCGATATCCAGCGCCTTGGCGCCGCTGCGGGGCGTCATGGACCACAGGCCGAAGGGCGATCTAGGATTTGGGGCGGTTCAAGGACTGGAGACCCTCAGGATGGAGCCCATTTTTGCGCCCATGGGCGCGCTCGCGCTGCTCACTTTCATTGTACTGATCAACATTCCCATCCGGCGCTTCGCAGCGTCGGCGGCGGGCAAGGTGAAGCGCGACGACTTCAAATATGGAGAATCTGGCAACGTGCCGGGCGCAGTCTCGATCCCCAACCGGAACTACATGAATCTCCTCGAACTGCCGGTGCTCTTCTACATCATCTGCTTCATCGCGATCCATGCGGACCGTGCAGACGGGGCCTTCACGGCCGCCGCCTGGATCTATGTGGCTCTTCGCGCCGCGCACAGCCTCATCCACCTGACCTACAATAACGTATTCCATCGTCTCGTGGCCTTTGCGCTTAGCAATCTAGTGCTGGCGAGCCTCTGGATCGCCGTCTATTTTCCTGCGCTCGCCCCCTGACCTTCAGAGCTCGTTCTTGCGCTCGCGGCCGAATTTCGGGCTCTGGATCTTGAACACGATCGCAGCGGCGCGGATCGCGAAGGTCGCGAGCGCCGCGGCGACCGCCGCCGGGCCGGTCGGGACCCCCGCCTCCAGCAGCCCGACATAGAGCCCGCCGCCAATGAGCGCCGCGGTCGCGTAAATCTCCTGGCGCAGCACCAGCGGAATTTCGTTGCAGAGCACGTCGCGGACGACGCCGCCGAAGGTCGCGGTCACGGCGGCCATGAAGACCGCGATCACCGGGGAGGCGCCGGCGACGAGCGCAGCCTCAGCGCCGAGGATCGCAAACACGCCGAGCCCCGCCGCATCCGCCCAGATGAGCGCTTTCAGACGCGAGGCGATGGCGGGCTGCCCGACGGTTGCGACGACCGCGCCGGCGACGCAGACCCCGATCGCCATAGGCTCTTTCACCCACCACACGGGAAAGGCGCCAAGCAGCACGTCGCGCACCGTACCGCCGCCGACGCCAGTCACAAATGCAATCAAGGCGACGCCGAAGATGTCCATGTCGTTCCTGAGCGCGGTCAGGGCCCCCGAAACAGCGAAAACGAAAAGGCCGATGATATTGAGAGCGCCGAAGACGGCGGC
>CAYTVQ010000181.1:1912-5824 GCA_964441615.1 uncultured Caulobacterales bacterium
CCCGGCGCGGCGCCGCGCGCATCCTCATCGAGGTGCTGCGCGAACCCATGCTCCTCCTTCTGGTCGCCGGCGGCCTCGTCTATCTCGCGATCGGCGACCTTGCGGAAGCCTTGATGCTTCTCGCTTTCGCCAACGTGTCCGTGCTCATTACCTTTATTCAGGAGAGCCGCACCGAACGTGTCCTTGAGGCGCTGCGTGACCTCGCCAGTCCTCGCGCGCTGGTCGTGCGCGACGGCCAGCGCAGGCGCATTTCGGGCCGCGAGGTGGTCCGCGGCGATCTTATCGTTCTTGGCGAGGGCGACCGTGTTCCCGCCGATTGCATCATCCTTGAAGGTCACAATCTGGCCGCCGACGAGTCCCTTTTGACCGGCGAGGCGGTTCCAGTGACGAAGCGCGCGGAAGCATCGGCGGAAGCGGCCAAGGATGTTCGGCCCGGCGGCGACGACCAGCCGATCGCCTATTCGGGCTCCCTGATCGTCAGGGGGCATGGCCTCGGCGTGGTCTTCGCGACTGGCGCGGCGACGGAGATCGGCAAGATCGGCCGGTCCTTGAGCGAACTCCCGGGCGAGCCGCCGCGGCTTCAGGTCGAAATGCGGCGGGTCGTGCGGACGTTTGGACTTATTGCTTTGGCGGTCTGTGCGGCTGCGCTTCTGCTTCAGGGCCTCGTGCGCGGCGACTGGGCGGCCGCGACGCTGCAAAGCATCGCGCTCGGCATGGCCATGCTCCCCGAGGAGTTTCCTGTCGTTCTCACGGTCTTTCTCGCAATGGGCGCGGCGCGGATTGCGCGGGCTCGGGTGCTGACCCGCAAGGCGGCCGCCATCGAGAGCCTCGGCGCCGCCACCGTTCTTTGTACGGATAAAACCGGCACGCTGACGGAAAACCGCATGAAGGTGGCGGCGGTCCTGAGCCGCGATGAGATATTTGACGGCGCGCCGCCAGGACCCCGCGCCAATATCGCAAGATGCGGGCTCCTCGCCAGCGCGCGCGTCCCGATCGATCCGATGGAAAAGGCTTTCCACGAGTTTGCAGACGAAGTCGCGGGCGGCATGGGCTCGCTGAACGGCGAGTGGGCGCAGGTCCGGTCCTGGGGCGTCTCGCCGGATCTCCTTGCGGTGACCAATGTGTGGCGCAGCAGCGAAGGCGGCATGCTGACCGTCGCCGCCAAGGGCGCCCCGGAGGCGATTGCAAGCCTGTGCCGCTTCGACGACGTCGACAGGGCGCGGATGCTCGCTGCGTCGAGCGCGCTCGCCGAGCGGGGGATGCGCGTCATTGCCGTTGCCGGTTCCTCTACGAATGACGGCGACATGCCGCCGACGCCGCACGAATTCGACTTCGCCTTTCTTGGACTCGTCGGGCTCGCTGACCCATTGCGGCCAGGCGTCGTCGAAGCGGTTCAGGACTGCCGCAACGCCGGCGTCCGCGTCGTGATGGTCACGGGCGACTTTCCCGCGACCGCATCGGCGATCGCGCGCCAGGCGGGAATCGATGGCGACGCTGTCATCAGCGGCATCGAGCTGGCGGCCCTCGATGACAATGCACTCCACCGCCGCCTCGCTGAGGCGGACGTCTTTGCCCGCATCATGCCTGAGCAGAAACTGAGGCTGGTCGAGGCGCTGAAAACCAAGGGCGATGTGGTCGCCATGACTGGCGACGGCGTCAATGACGCTCCGGCGCTCAAGTCCGCGCACATAGGGGTCGCCATGGGCGGGCGCGGCTCGGATGTCGCGCGCGAGGCGGCGTCGATCATTCTTCTCGACGACGACTTCTCGTCAATCGTGAAGGCGATCCGTCTCGGCCGCACGATCTACGACAATCTTGGCAAGGCCGCGGCGTTCATCGTCGCGGTGCATGCGCCAATCGCCGCGCTCGCCATCGCTCCGCTCTTGACTGGATGGCCGATCCTGCTGGGCCCGGTCCACATCGCCTTCATCGAGATGTTCATCGACCCAGTGTGCGCCCTGGTGTTCGAGGCCGAGAAGGAGGAGAAAGATGTCATGCGCCGGCCGCCCCGGCCGCCGAGAAAGACGCTGGTCGATTTTTCGTTGGCGCTGACAAGCCTCCTGCAGGGAGCCGTCGCCTGCGCCTTCATCGGCGCCGCGCTCGTCTATGCGAGGAATGTTGGCGCAGACGAGGCGGTGCTGCGAACGACAGCGTTTCTTTCGCTCCTCGGGGCAATCGTCGCCCTCGTGCTCGCCAACCGCTCGTTCAGCCCCTCCCTCCTGCCGGCTATCCTCCGCCCGAACCTGCCAATGGCGGTCATCTTCCCGGTGGTGACTCTGATGGCCGCGTTCGTCATCGCCTTCCCGCCCGCGCGTGATCTCTTCCGATTTGCCCCGATCGGATGGACCGAAGGCGCAATAGCGAGCGGTGTCACTGTCAGCCTTTTGCTCGCGCTCGAACTGCTGAAGCTTCTCAGAGGCGTATTCTCGCGCTCGCCCGAGCGCTGAGCGAGGAAGCCCCGCCGTCACACCGGCGGAACCACCAGCACATCGATTTCGGCCGCACGCAGAATATCCGCCGAGACGCTGCCCAGCATGTAGCGCTCGATCGCGGATTTCCTCTGGGACCCGATGATGATGAGATCAGCGCCATGACGCCGCGCAACATCGAGGATTGTCTCCGCAGGCGAATAATAGATTGACTGCAGAACCGCCTGATCCGGGCGCAGCCCAATCTTCTTCATCGCCGCTGCTACCGAAGGAAGCACCTTGTCACGCTCCTCGCCGAGGAACTTCTCGAAGCCCTTGACGTCGCGATTGGCCTTGCGGAGCGCGTGCAGCGACCCGGCCTCATAGGCGAATACGATCTTCGCATCCTTCTCGTCCGCGACGCCGAGACCGGACGCCTTGGTCCAAGGGAACAAGTCCTGATCGACAAGATCGAGCGCGGCGACGGGCTTCGCATACCTCCCGTAAGCCCCCTTGCGTATAACCAGCGTCGGAACGCGGCTCGTGCGAAGGGCGCGCTCGGCCGTCGTGCCGATGAAGTTGTTGCGCAGAGGCGCCCTGCGCGGCGCGCCCATAACGATGAGATCGGCGCCAATTTCCTCGGCGCATTCAGGAATCGCGAGAAACGGCTCGCCGACGCGCACCAGCTTTGCGGGGTCGGGCCGGCGATCGGACATCGCCGCAAACTGGGACTTTGCTTCGCGCTCCTGCGCAGAGATCATCGCCGCGGGCTGATCCTCATCGACGACATGAAGCAGCGTCATCTTCGCCCCATTGGAGCTCGCGAGATCGAAGGCGCGCTCCATCGCCAGCACGGAACGTCGCGAAAAGTCAGTAGGAACAAGAATGTGCTTCACCGCCGCGTCTCCTCTTTTCGAATGAACGGTCGCAGATCGGCGGGCGCCCATGTTGACCTGCATCAAATCGGGAGGCTCTCGCGCTTGTTCTTGCGAGAATTCCGGAGGAGCCGGGCCCGCTGCGGCAATGCGAACGTGCTTTTTCGCTTCGCGCCAGCGCGCGGATCGCCATATTGGCCGCCATGCGCCGAATTACCTCCTTGATCCTCCTTCTACTTTTCGCATGGCCCGTCGCGGTGCACGCCGAGGAGCGTGCAGGATGGACCAGGGACGATATCGATGCGCTCCTCGCCGTTGCGGCTGGCACGGCGGTCGAGGGCATTAACCGAGATCGATACCCCGTCCCGGCCCTCGAAGCCGCCCTTCGCGCGGGCGATACCGAGGCCATGGAGGCGGCGGCCTCCGTTCTGTTCCGGCAAATCGCACTGGATTTTCATAACGGCGCTGCGGACAGCGCCGCGCGCCTCCGCTGGCGCGTCACCAGGCCTCCCGCCGAGGACCTCGATCCTGACGCGCTGATGACGAACGCCCTCGAACGCCATGCTGTGGCGCAGAGCCTCCTGGGCCTTCTTCCTTCTCATCCGCAGTACTTGGCTCTGAAATCGGCG
>CAYTVQ010000182.1:0-5781 GCA_964441615.1 uncultured Caulobacterales bacterium
TCCAGACGGGCGTGGCCTACGTCGAGGAGATTTTGACGACGCCGTTCAAGCTCGACGCCGACGGCATGCTGCGCGTGCCGACCGGCCCGGGGTTGGGCATCGAACTGGATCGCGACGCGATCGCGAAGTACGCGGTCAAGTAGGTGCGACATATCTTGCCGCGTTAGCCGACCGGCGCAGTGGATGCGGCAAGATGCCGCGTCGACATGCGTCGAACTACAGCATGCCGAGCTTCTTCATTTCCCTGACGCCGAGCACGGTCACCTTGACGCCGAGAGGCGCCATCTCGCTGCAACGCTTCGCAAAGCTCTCCGGGTAGAGAACATTCGGCGGCTCCGAGACAAGGTCGCGCGCGAACTGCACGCCCTCAGCCGTCTTTTCCAGATCGGCGAAAAGGGTTTTCGCCTTCGCCGCCGCCGTGTGCAGCGTGACCTTCGCCAATTGAGGCTTTTTTTCTTTTTCGAGTTTCGTCTTGTACTTGTCGAAGCGATAGGCGCGCAGCAGGAAGGCTTGGGCAAGGTGCGCGGCCGCAACGTCAGCGCCGGTCTTCTCCCCCTCAAAGCCTTCAAGCGCGATGCTTGCCGCTTTCTCGCGCGAAGACATGAGGCGCGCGGCCGCCGCGCCGCCGACCGACTCCGCCGCGGCGACGCCAAGGGCCTTCTTCTTTCCGGCGCCGATCATCAGAATCCGGCTGTTCCTGAGGCCGGCAGGCGCAAGGACGTCGACAATCTGATCCCGCTTGCCAGAAAAATTCGCCGCCGCGGCGGCGCGCGACAGCGCGCCATGGGACCTTGCATCGAGGGTCGCGATCGCGCCCTCCTTCAGTCCTTCCTCGAATACGGGAACGACAATCGCTCCCTCTTCCGGCAAGGCCGCTCTTGTGAACGCGATCTGCATCGTTTCGTGTCCCGCTTCTCTTTATTGGCTGCGGCGACGCTTCGCCCGCAATCGGGGCGCGCCCCCCGGACGAGGGCCGAAGGCTTCCGGGCCGCCGGGGCCTGTGGTAGGCCGACCGGGCGCAACGCGCAACCGGCCAGGCGTAAGGCCCGACGAGCTAAGGCTTTGAGCACTCTCGACAAATACCTCTTCCGTCAGTGCCTGACGCCGTTCCTGGTCGCCATCGGCGTTGTGACCGCCATCATCTGGACGACGCAGAGCCTGCAGCGGGCCGATGTCATCGTCGAACATGGCAAGGGCCTCATCGTCTTTGCACGGCTCTCCGTGCTTATCATACCGAGCCTCCTGTCGGTGATCATTCCTTTCGCCCTCTTCGCCGGAGCGCTCTACGGGTTGCAGCGGCTGCACGCCGACAGCGAGATCGCGGTCATGTTCGCAGCCGGCGTCAGCCGGCTTCGCATAGGCGCGCCCCTGCTGCTGATTTCGACTGGAGCCGCGGCGGCGACCCTGTGGATCAATCTCGACCTGATGCCGTCGAGCTACCGGCTGCTCAAGCGCGAGATCGCCGACATCCGCGCCGACATTGCAAGCGCGGTTCTCAAGAGCGGCGAGTTCGTGACGCTGGCGGACGGCTTTACCATCTATGTCGAAGAGGCCGGACCCGGCGGCCAGCTCAAAGGCCTTCTCGTCAACGACTATCGCAACGGCGCGGCCCCCGAGACCTATATGGCCCAGAAGGGCCTCCTGCAGGACACGCCTGCCGGTCCGATCCTGCAACTCTCCAACGGCAACATCCAGCGCGTCGCACGCTATACCGGGCGAGTCGAGATCATCCGGTTCGACCGGACGCTCATCAATGTCGGGCTTTTCAGCGCGTCAGGGGGCAAGCTGCAGCTCGAGATGACCGAGCGCTATCTCGACGAGCTGTTTCACCCCGATTTGACGAATGAATGGGATCGCGCCAACGCCGCCCTGCTTGCCGCCGAAGGCCACAACCGACTGTCGTCGCCCCTCTACGTCTTCGCTTTCGCGCTGATCGCCCTTTTCGCTCTGATCGGGGGCCCCTACCGGCGCCAGGGCTATGCGCTCCGAATCGCCGCCGCCGCCGCGGCCGCAGGGGCGTTGCGCCTCATCGGCGTGCTCCTGCAGGGCGCCTCGGCGGCGACCGGCGCATACTGGTTGCAATACGCGGTCCCGCTTGTCGCCATCGTCATTCTGCTGGTCCTCCTGATTCGCGGAGCACCTCATTTCGCGCGGGCGGAGCCGGCGCCGGCAAGACCGGAACTGGCGGAGGCCGCCTGATGCCGCCCCTCACGCTCTTCCGCTACCTGATCTTGCGGACGCTGTTCGCCGTGACGGCGCTGGCGCTGGCGCTGACCTGCCTCGTCGCACTGGTCGATCTCATCGAGAATTTGCGGTTCATCGACAAGTTCAGGAACGGAACTTTCGGGACGGCGCTCGTACTCTCGATGCTGCGTACGCCGGCGCTTGTCCTGACGATGATGCCATTTGTATTCCTGTTCGGCGCCATCTGGCTGTTCACGCAGCTCAACCGTCGCGCCGAGGTCGCCGTGATGCGCTCGGCGGGTCTTTCAGTCTGGCGGCTGATCGGGCCGCCTGCGCTCCTCGCCGCCATGATCGGGCTATTGGTCGTCACCCTCATCGACCCACTCGCCACCTCAATGCGCGCGCAGAGCGAGCGTTTGCGCGACTCCGTGAGGGGATCATCCTCCAGCATCATGCGCGTCTTCGGCGACGGCATATGGCTGCGGCAGCGCGACGCCGCCCATATTCTCCTCATAAACGCACGAAGCATAGACGCGGAAAAAGGCATGCTCCGCGACGTCGTCCTGTGGCGGAACGACAACGAGTCGGCGTTCCTCGAACGGGTCGATGCGCCCGAGGCGCATCTCTCCGGACGCACGATCGAATTGAAAAAGGCGCGGGTGAAAGAAGCGGGCGAACGTCTTGACCATCGCGTGCCCGTCTACGCGATCCCGACCACGCTTCAGCTCTCGGATTTGAGAGAGCGGCTCGAATCGCCGGAAACGCTGTCGCTGTGGCGGCTGCCAAAGTTCATCCTGCTCGCCGAGGCGGCCGGCGTGCCTTCGACCCCCTACAACATCCGATTCCACGACCTTTGCTCGACCCCGCTGAAGCTCCTGGCCATGGTGCTCATCGCCGCCCTGTTTTCTCTTCGGCCCGTGCGAAGCGGGGCGGGCTTTGAACTTTTCCTCATCGCCGTCGGGGCCGGCTTCACTCTCTATGTCATCTCGGAAGTATCGACGGCGCTCGCCGAATCCGGAACGGCGCCGATCGCGCTCGCCGCCTGGACCCCGGCGATCGTCGCTACCCTCATTGCGATCGCCGGCCTTCTCCAGTTCGAGGACGGCTGAGCCCTCGACCTGACGGGCGGGCTCGGTTATCGAGGGTCGTTCGATTCGCGAATGGGCCGTGCGCAGGGGCGCCGCGGCCTGCTGGCCGTGCGAGGCCGCGGCAAAAGGGGTCTTGAAGCGTGAGCCGACGGCGCCTGATCGCCGAACTCGTCGAAACGACGACGCTCGCGACGACGCTGGCGGCGGTGATGAGCGCCGGCGGCGCGGCGGCCTCGGACGATCTTGCCGTCGTGTCGCGGGCCGAGGCGCTCCCGATCGACGTCATAGGCGCGCGGGTCGAGACGGACGTGCGAGCGCAGCCGGCCTACACCATCCTCGCGAGCGTTGATCAGGATTCGGATCCGGGCCCGCGCGCCGTCTTCGAAAAACCGGCAACCGGCGCCGCCGGGGCGGAGGAAGACGAGGACGTGCTCTTCGAAGCCGACTTCGTCGCCCAGGAGGACGAAGACAGCCCGATCATCGCCGAGGGCAATGTCCGCGCCTTTTTCGGCAAGCGCTATCTGCATGCGGACAGACTGAGCTACGACCCCAAGGCGGACATCGTCATCGCCGAGGGCAATGTCTCGATCACCGACACGACCGGCAAGACCAAGGAGACCGCCTTCGCCGGGCGGGTCGAACTGACAGGCGATCTTCGCGACGGCATAGCCGAGAACTTCAGCGCGCTCCTTGCCGAAAACGCGAAGATCGCCGCGGACTCGGCGGTTCAGGAACAGGGCGCCAGAACCCGCCTGAAGAAAGCTGTCTACACCTCCTGCGATGTGTGCAAGGAGAACGGCAAGGGCAAGACTCCCACCTGGCGGGTCAAGGCGCTGCGCGTCACACGCGATCGCGAGCGGCGGGTTGTTCGATTCCACCACGCTTTTCTGGAATTGATGGGCGTGCCGGTTCTCTACGCGCCGTTCCTGCAGGGACCGGACCCTTCCGTTGAACGCCAGTCAGGTTTCCTCGCGCCTTTCTTCGGCACGTCGAGCCGTCTCGGCTTCAATGTCGAGATTCCCTATTACCTTGCGATCTCGGACCATCAGGACGCGACGTTTTATCCGAAATACACTACGAAAGACGGGGTGGTCTGGCAGGGCGAGTACCGCCGCCGCGACGTGAGCGGCGGTCATGTCATTCAGGCCAGCGTCCTCAACTTCGACAATACGAAGCCCGACGAAGCCGGCAATCTGCCGATCGACGTGCCCGGCGTGCGCTGGCATTTTTTTGCGCGCGGCAATCGCGACTTCGGCGACGACTGGTCGGTTGGCTACGATATCGAACGCGTGTCAGACGACACCTATCTGCGGCGCTACAACATCGAACGCCGCGGCGATCTCAGGAAAGAGATCGACACGTCCAACACCAACCGCCTGCGCTCGAACACCTGGGTGAAGTGGGCCTCGGGAGGAAGCGAGCTCACGGCGGACGCCTATCTCTTCCAGGGCCTGCGCGCTCAGGATATCGCCGCCAAGACGCCCTACGTCCTGCCGCTGCTGAACTTCCGGCATGACGTGGCGCAGCCGATCCTTGGCGGCCAGGCGCAGCTGGGCGCCAATTTCGCCTGGCTGCAGCGCGCAAGCGGTGTCGACTCCCAGCGCCTCACCCTCAGCGCACTCTGGAATCGCGAGCACATCACGGCGAACGGCCACCGCTTCAACGCTTTCGCCGAGGTGCGCGGCGACGCCTACTACTTCCACGATCTGCAGGAAGGGACCGAAATTCTCGCCGGCGATCCGACCGACCGGCGCGACATTGACGGCCGTTTCGCGCCGTCGGTCGGTCTCGAATGGTCCTATCCCCTGACGCGGCGTTTCGCCGGAGCACGGCTCCTCGTCGAGCCGCGCGTCCAGCTGATCGCGAGCCCCTCCAACCGCAATCCGGCGGACATCATCAACGAGGACTCGCAAAGCATCGAATACGACTTCGCCGGCCTCTTCGAATACAACAAATCGACGGGCTTCGACCGGTTCGAAGACGGCCAGCGCATGAATGTCGGCGTCACCGCGTCTGCGGAATTCGACAACGGCATCGTCATTGAAGGCGCTGTCGGCGCGCAGGGACGGCTTCAGAACAGCAACGCCTTCGACGCTTCGACCGGCCTTGGAGAAAAGCGCTCCGATTTTGTCGGCGAGATCAATGTGCGGTATAAGGACTATGTCGCCATCGAGAACCGTTTTCGCGTTGATGACGACGACGGCTCCGTCCAGCGCGCCGAAACGCTTGCGACCTTCAACATTTGGCGCTTCTCGGGTTCTGCGAGCTATGTCCGTCTCAGCGAGGAGAATATCGCGGCCGAACTCGTCCGCCGCGAGGAGCTGATGGGCGCCATGCGCGTCAAGCTCACGCGCAACTGGGCGACCGGTTTTTCATGGCGCGAGGATCTGGAGCAGCAGCGCACGATTTCTCAGGATTTTCTGATTGGTTATGTGGACGAATGCGCGTCTTTCGACATCATCTACCGGCGCGACTTTACCCGCGACGTGGGCCTTGGCCCCGATGATTC
>CAYTVQ010000183.1:0-5772 GCA_964441615.1 uncultured Caulobacterales bacterium
GTCGAGCAGCCGGAACTCGGTCGGGCCGAGGCGGACTTCCCTGTCGTGCCGGAACACGCGATGGCCCGTGCGATCGACGCGGATGTCGCCGGCGCGCACTTCCTCGCCGGCGAGCGCCGGGCGAATGCGGCGAAGCACGGCGCGCATGCGCGCCAGGAGTTCGTTGGTCGAGAAGGGCTTCGTCATGTAGTCGTCGGCGCCGGTGTCGAGGCCGCGAATGCGGTCGGTTTCCTCCGAGCGCGCCGTCAGCATGACCACCGGAATGTTGCGGGTTTCGGGCTCCGCCCGCAGCCGCCGGCACACCTCGATGCCGGAGATCTTCGGAAGCATCCAGTCGAGAATGATGATGTCGGGCGCTCTTTCCTCGATGCGCAGGAGGGCCTCCTCGCCGTCCGCAGCGATATCGACCTCAAAGCCCTCGCGTTTGAGATTATAGTCGAGCAGCGTCGTCAGCGCTTCCTCGTCCTCGACCACCAGAACCCGCGTCGCCGCCATCGCCGCCTCCTCAGACGCCCTTCGGGCTTCGGACCATCGTCGTCGATGTCTGGTCCCCCTTGGGACGCTCGACAATGAGCGCCGAGCCCGTCAGCAGGAAATGCAGATCCTCGGCGATATTGGTCGCGTGATCGCCCACCCGCTCGAAGTTCTTGGCGATGAAGACGAGATGGGTGCCGGCGCCGACCGCCGAAGGGTCGTCCATCATGGATTCAAGAATTTCTCTGTAAACGGAATTATAAAGCTCATCGAGATCGTCATCGCCGCCCCAGACCGCCTTTGCGGCCGTGAGGTTGCGCGCCGCAAAAGCGTCGAGAATGTCGCTGATCTGGCGCAGGCTCGCCCGGCCCATGCGCGCGACCCCCGCATAAGGCTTCGCCGCCTTCTCGCGCGCGACCACCAGGGTGCGCTTGGCGACGTTTTTGCTCATGTCGCCCACGCGCTCGAGTTCGCCGGCGACCTTCATATAGGTCATGATTTCGCGCAGCGTGCCGGCGTCATAGGGCCCGCCGAGAAGCAGCGACATGACCTTGGCGTCGATCGACTGATGCGTCGCATCGATGCGCTCGTCGGAGCGGATGACGCGCTCGGCGGCGTCGACGTCGCGGCGCTCGAAGGCGCCGACGGCCTCGGCGAGCTGGCTCTCAACGAGGCCAGCCATCTGGGCGAGATCGATCTCAAGGCCCTGTAGCCGTTCGTGCGGTCTGATTGGTGTCGGTATCGCCATTCCCCTAGAGTCCGGCCTGAAACGCCCCGGCCTCATGCCGGGGTTTTATGTCAGTTTTTATACAGCGCAACGATTGCGCATTTCGCCGGCGCGCGCCAGCGGCCTTTCACTGGGCGGCGGCGAGCGCGTCATCGCGCCGTCGCAGCGCGCGGAAGTAGCAGGTGAATGACGTGCCGCCCGCAAGCCGGCTTTCGATCTGGAGGCCTCCCTTGTGGCGGTTCACGATATGCTTGACGATGGCGAGGCCAAGGCCCGTGCCGCCGGTCTTGCGGCTGCGCTCGACATTGACGCGGTAGAAGCGCTCGGTGAGGCGCGGCAGGTCGGCGCGATCGACCCCGGCGCCGAAGTCCCTGACCTGCAGATAGATGAGGCCGTCGAGATCGGTCCCTCGGCGGGCGGCGACCTGGGCCGCCGAGTCGCCGACGCGATGCGCGATTTCTCCATCAGCGGACAGCGAGGGCGCCGCGCCGCGACCGAGCCTGATCTTCACCAGCGCCGGATCGCCGCCATATTTGACGGCGTTGTCGATGAGATTCTGCATCGCCTGGAAGATCTCGTCGCGCTCGCCGTGGATGTCGAAGGGCGCGGCGGAATCGTCGCATTCGAAGTCTATGATGGCGCCGGTGCGCTCGATAATCGGCCCAAGTCCGTCGATTACGTCCCTAGCGACGTCGCGAATGTCGATCGTCCCGGTCGGCGGCACGTGCTCATTGAGCTCGATGCGCGACAGCGACATGAGGTCGGCGACGAGCCGCTGCATGCGCTCCGCCTGGTTCTGCATGATGGAAAGGAATTTCTCCTGCGCCTCCTCGTCGGCCCTGGCGGGCCCGCGCAGCGTCTCAATGAAGCCGATGAGGGAGGCGAGCGGCGTCCTCAATTCATGACTCGCGCTGGCGATGAAGTCGGCGCGCATCTGTTCAAGGCGCCGCTCCGTCGTCAGATCGCGGATGAAGACAAGCGTGCGCGCATCCCCCTCGCGATCGGCGCCGAGAGGCGCGATGAAGGCGCGGCAGGAGCGCTCCACGGCGCCGCTTGAGGTGAACTCGACCGTCTGGGGAACCTTGGTCCTGTTCACATTCTCGACGGCTTCAAAGACGGCGGGAGCGCGCAGCGCCGCCGCAAAATGCCGACCCTCAAGTTCAGCGCCGCCGAGAAACTCCTCCGCGGCCGGATTGGCGATCTTCACGACGCCCGAATCGTCGAGGATGAACAGCGGCTCGGGCAGGGACTGCGCGACGCCGCGGGCGAGGAGGAGGCTTTCGATCTCAGACTCGCGCGCGGCGAACTGGGTCTCGATCACGCGCTGCACCGGCGTCGCCCAGTCGCGTCCGGACGAAAACCGGTATCGCACATAGAGCGCGCCGAGAAAGGCGAGGAACGCCGCGAGCGGCAGCGCCCAGTCCGGCAGCCAGGGCGCCGCCGCCCCTGCCTCCGGAATCGCGAGTCGGGCCGCCAGAATCGCGGCGACCCCCGCTGCGATGCCGACGCTCCACGCGAAGTCGCGCGCCCGCATGCGCGCGGCGGTCTTTCGGATCAGGTCGGCAAGATCCTCATCCATGCTGGAGCATCAGCCTTTGCGCGCCTTCTCAGCGGCGATCCAGGCGTCGATGTTCCGCTCAAGGATGGAAAGGGGCAGCGCGCCTTCGCCGAGAACCGCATCGTGGAAGCGGCGAAGGTCGAATCTTGGGCCCAGCGCCTTGCCGGCGCGCGCGCGCAATTCCTTCAGCTTCAGCTCGCCGACCTTGTAGGCGAGCGCCTGCCCCGGCCAGGCGATGTAGCGATCGACTTCAGCCTTGATATTGTGCTCCGAGAGCGCCGTGTTCTCCTTCATGAACGCGATCGCCTGCTCGCGCGTCCAGCCTTTCGCATGCATGCCGGTATCGACGACCAGCCGGCAGGCCCGCCACATCTCATAGGAGAGGCGGCCGAAATTCGAATACGGATCTTCATAGAAGCCCACATCGAGGCCGAGACTCTCGGCGTAAAGCCCCCAGCCTTCGACGAAGGCGGTGAAGAAGCCGTGCTTGCGGAAATCAGGAAGGTCGAGCTCCTGCGCGAGCGCAATCTGGAAATGATGGCCGGGCACCGCCTCGTGCAGCGTCAGCGCCTCGATCTCGAAAAGCGGACGGGTTTCGAGCTTTGAGGTGTTGACGCGATAGACGCCGGCGCTGCTTCCGTCCGCGGCCGGCGACTCGTAGTAAGCGGTAGTCGTCCCTTCGGCGATGTCCGCGGGCACTTCCTTCAGCGTGTAGGGCGCGCGCGGCAGGCGCGTGAAGAGCCTCGGCAGTTCGCCGTCGATCTTCTTGGCGACCGCAGAATTCTTTTCCATCAGCTCCTGCGGGCTCCTGGCGTAGAATTTCGGATCCGTCCGCAGATAGGTCTGAAACGCCTTGAAATCGCCGTCGAATTTGACCGACTTGATGACGGCGGCCATCTCCTTGCGGATGCGCGCCACCTCGGCGAGGCCAAGGGCGTGGATTTCGTCCGGCGTCTTGTCGGTGGTCGTGAAGTTTCTGACCCGCCAGGCGTAGAAGGCGGGGCCGTCAGGGAATCCGGACGCCGCGATGTCGGTGCGGCAATGAGGCTTGTATTCCGCCTCATAGAACTTGCCGAAGGCGGCGATCGCGGGAACCGCCTTCTCCTTGATCGCCTTCGCGCCGGCGGCGCTCAGCTTCTTCCAGTCGCCGGGGCTCACCGCAGCCGGTCTTTTGGCGAACGGTCGGTAGAGGACGCTTTTGGCCGGATCATCAACGACGTGGAAGGCGATCGATTTCTCGTAGCCCTCCATCGGCGCGCAGGGCTGGGTCCATCCGGCCTTCACTCCGGCGCTCAGCCGCTCGGTCACGCCCGCGACATAGGCGGGCGCCGCATTGAGACGCGCGACATAGCTCTCGTAATCGGCCTTGGTGAAGAAGGGGAGATCGTCCGGCAATCCCGCAAGAAAGGTGTGCGGCCCGGCGCGATTGGAAATGGCGAGATACTTGCCGCCAAAGCCCGCGCCTTCGATATCGCGCGCGAGGTCGAGCCGGAGCAGGTCGCGATTGAGCCTGTCCCGCTCGGAAAGGGAGGCTGCGTCAAGGGCGTCCAGCCGGGCGAGAAACTCTCTTTCCCTGGCGATGGCGGCGTCATGTGCGGCAAGACTGCGATCGGGGAGACGGGCGTCAAAGGTTCTGACCCCCTGGCGCGTGGCCTCGACCGGATCCTGCTCGAGGCGCCAGGCCCAATGATCCTTGATGACCGCATCAAGGCTGTCGGCGGCGCGGGCGGCCGACCCCAGCGCAGCGACGGCGCTCAATGCAACAATGAATTTCCTGATCATGTTCGCATTCCGCCTTTCATGTCTGCAATCCTTCTCCCCAGAGGTCATACTCATCGGCGCCTGTAATCCGGACGCGGACCATATCTCCGATTTCCGCTTTGGTCTCGCCTTCGAGGATGACCGCCCCGTCAATCTCCGGCGCGTCGGCGTAGGAGCGCCCGACCGCGCCATCGTCATCGACCTCGTCGATGAGCACGTCGAGTTCGCGCCCGATCCAGCCGTTGAGAATGTCTGCTGAAATCTCCTGTTGCGCCTCCATGAAG
The DNA here is from genome assembly GCA_964441615.1 of uncultured Caulobacterales bacterium. Lineage (GTDB taxonomy): Bacteria > Pseudomonadota > Alphaproteobacteria > Caulobacterales > Parvularculaceae > Amphiplicatus. Next base: position 4,805 of record CAYTVQ010000183.1, read on the forward strand.
CGCGCAAAGCGCTCGTCCTTGACGTCGTCGGGAACGGCGCCGGGCAGATCGTTGGCCGCAGCGCCCTTCACGGGCTCGAATTTGAAGCAGCCGACGCGATTGAGCCGCGCCTCGGCGAGCCATTCGAGAAGCAGCGTGAAATCTTCCTCGGTCTCGCCGGGAAAACCAACGATGAAGGTCGATCGCAGCGCGATGTCGGGACATATCGTCCGCCAGCGCCGTATCTGCTCGAGCGTCTTTTCCTGATGCGCCGGCCGGCGCATGGCTTTGAGCACCTTCGGGCTTGCATGCTGAAAGGGGATGTCGAGATAGGGGAGAATCTTGCCCTCGGCCATCAGCGGAACGACCGCGTCTACATGCGGATAGGGATAGACATAATGGAGGCGCACCCAGGGCCCGATCTCGCCCAGGCCCCGGCAGAGATCTAGGAACCGCGTCTCATAGTCGGCGCCCCGCCAGGAATAGGGCGCGTATTTGAGGTCGGCGCCGTAGGCTGACGTGTCCTGCGAGATGACGAGCAGCTCTTTCACGCCCGCGGCGGCGAGCTTCTCGGCTTCCTTGAGCACGGCGTCGATGCGCCGGCTCAGGAGGCGCCCGCGCATCGAGGGAATGATGCAGAAGCTGCATGAATTGTTGCAGCCTTCGGAAATCTTCAGATAGGCGTAGTGCCGCGGCGTCAGCTTCACGCCCTGCGGCGGCACGAGATCGAACAGCGGATCGTGCGGCTGGGGCGCGGCTTCGTGCACCGCTTCCATCACCGCCTCATATTGATGCGGGCCGGTGACTGCGAGGACCTTCGGATGCGCCTCGCGAATGACGCTTTCTTCCGCGCCGAGGCAGCCTGTAACGATGACGCGGCCGTTCTCCGCGATGGCCTCGCCGATCGCTTCCAGCGACTCCGCCCGCGCCGAGTCCAGAAAGCCGCAGGTGTTCACCAGAACTGCATCGGCGCCCTCATAGTCCGGCGC
>CAYTVQ010000184.1:0-5766 GCA_964441615.1 uncultured Caulobacterales bacterium
CTCCTTGCGCCGGTCGTCACCGATCCGAAGAAGGCGGTCGTCGCGCTCAAATGGACCGTGCGCGAGATGGAGGAGCGCTACAGGCGCATGTCGAAACTTGGCGTGCGGAACATCGAGGGCTACAACCAGCGCATCGCCGAGGCCGAGGAGAAGGGCGAGACGCTGACGCGCACCGTCCATACCGGCTACGACCGCGATACGGGCGAACCCATCTACGAGACCGAGGAGCTCGACTACCGGCGCATGCCGTTCATCGTCGTGGTCATCGACGAAGTCGCCGACCTCATGATGGTGGCCGGCAAGGATATCGAGGGCATGGTGCAGCGCCTCGCGCAGATGGCGCGGGCCGCGGGCATCCATCTCATCATGGCGACGCAGCGGCCCTCGGTCGATGTCATCACGGGCACGATCAAGGCGAACTTCCCGACCCGCATCTCCTTCCAGGTGACATCGAAGATCGACAGCCGCACCATTCTCGGCGAGCAGGGCGCCGAGCAGCTCCTTGGCCAGGGCGACATGCTCTACATGGCGGGCGGCGGGCGAATCCGCCGCGTGCATGGCGCCTTCGTCGCCGACGATGAGGTTGAAAAGATCGTCGCCTTCCTCAAGAAGCAGGGCAAGCCCGACTATGTCCAGGAAGTGACGGAGCTGCGCGACGACGAGGACGGCGTGCTCGATCAGCTCGAATTTGATAGCGAATCCGGCGATGCGCTCTACGACAAGGCCGTCGCAATCGTGCTGCGCGACCGCAAGCCCTCGACCTCCTATATCCAGCGCCGGCTTCAGATCGGCTATAATCGCGCCGCGACGCTCATGGAGCGCATGGAGACCGAGGGCGTCGTCTCGCCCGCCAATCATTCCGGCAAGCGCGACATTCTCGTCGGCGAGGATGCGGCCTAGAGCTCCGCGGCCTGGTGCAGAAAGCAGGCGCTTACGCGGGCGATGGCGGCGCGCCGAGAGCTTCGAGCGATGCGAAGAAATTCGGAAAGCTGGTCGCGATCATCCGGTCGTCGTCGATCTCGATCGGGGCCCCGGAGGCGAGGCCCATGACAAGAAAGCTCATGGCGATGCGGTGATCGAGCCGGGTCTCGATGCGCGCGCCGCCGGGAACGCCGCGACCGCCCGCGATCTCGATCCAGTCGGGCCCCGCCGTGCAGGCGACGCCGGCGGCCCGCAGGCCCGCTTCGATCGCAGCGAGGCGGTCGCTCTCCTTGACGCGGAGTTCCGACAGCCCCTCGAGCCGCGTCGGTCCTTCCGCAAAAGCGGCGATCACAGCAAGGATCGGATATTCGTCGATCATGGAGGGCGCGCGTTCCGCCGGCGCGCGCACGCCGCGCAGGCAAGCGTGGCGCGCACGAATGTCGGCCACGGGTTCGCCCGAGAGTTCGCGCGGGTTCTCGAGGGTCAGGTCGGCGCCCATCTCCTTCAGCGTGTCGAGGAGGCCCGTGCGCAGCGGATTGACGCCGACATTCCGGATCAAAACGTCCGAACCCGGAACGACGAGCGCCGCGGCGATCATGAAGGCGGTCGAGGAAATGTCGCCGGGAATGGCGAGGCGCGCGGCCTTAAGGTTCTGGCCGCCGGCGAAGCGAACGGCGCCATCCCCGGTCTCGATCGCAGCGCCGAAGGCTGCGAGCATCCTTTCCGTGTGGTCGCGCGAGGGCGCGCGCTCGCGCACGATCACGGTCCCTTCGGCGCCGAGCGCCGCGAGGAGAATCGCCGACTTGATCTGCGCGGAGGGCTTCGGCAGCGTGTAATCGAGGGCGCGGAGCGGGCGCCGGCCCTCCATCTCGACCGGCAGGAGGCCGTCGCGCGAACGCGACGAGACGCCCATTTGCGCCAGCGGCTCCAGGATGCGCCCCATGGGCCGGCGCCTGAGGCTCGCATCGCCCTCGAAGCGCGCCCGCAGGCCCGCGCCGGCGACCGCGCCCATCATGAGCCGCGCGCCGGTTCCCGAATTGCCGAAATAGAGCGCCGCGTCCGGCGCCCGCCAGGGCGCGCCCTCGACCTGCCACAGGGCGCCGCTCGCCGGGCGCTCGCGCTCGACCCCCGCCCCGAGCGCGCGCAGGGCTGCGGCGGTCCTGAGCACGTCGTCGCCCTCGAGCAGCCCGCTGATTTCGGAACGCCCCTCGGCGCGGGCGGCGAGGATGAGAGCCCGATGCGACATCGATTTGTCGCCGGGCGCGGCGATTTCGCCCTTGAGCGGGCCGGGAGGAGCGCTGGCGCGTCGGGGCGAGGCGTTCATGCAAGGTCCCGTCTGGCGGCGTCGGCAGCATGGCCGGATTCGGCGGCGCCGCGAGCGCCCGCCCGCACAAGGACGCAGCGCAAGGCAAAGGCCTTCCGACCCTTTGACATCGCCCCGCCGGCCATGGCAACAGACGAGCCCTTTTTCACCCGAGAGGCCAGATTTTGACCAAACCCGAACTTGGCGCCAAGCGCGACTGCCCGAACTGCGGCGCGCGCTTTTACGATCTGAACCGCACGCCAGCCCATTGCCCCAAATGCGAGCACGATTTCACGCCGGAAGCGCTCCTGAAGCCGCGCAAGCGGCGTGAGGACGAGACCCATGACGGCGAGGCGGCGCCCAAGCCGGCGGCGGAAACCTCGCTCGGCGAAGCTGACAAGGAGAACAAGGCGGCCAAGTCCAAGAAGAAGCCGGCCCTTGACGAGGACGGCGGCGCCGCGGGCGACGGCGAGGATATTGATATCGAGGACATCGAGGTCGATATCGAGGACGACGACGACACGCTCCTCGAAGAGGACGAGGACGACGACGACGAAGTCGGCGACATTGTCGGCGGCGGCGGCGACGACGAGGCCTGACCGCGCCGGTCGGCGCGCTTGATGTAGCGGCGGATCGCTCCTAAGGTCCGCCGCCTTCGGCCGGGGCCCAACCTCTGGCCGCACTGAAGTTGGGGCTGTAGCTCAGTTGGGAGAGCGCTTGAATGGCATTCAAGAGGTCGACGGTTCGATTCCGTTCAGCTCCACCAGTTTTTCCCAATTAGAACAATTAATTAGATTATAGCGCGTCATTAAACCTTCTTGCTGCCCTCCCTTATTGCTACCGCCCTGCTACCGAGCGGAGGCTTTTCTTCAGGGACCCCCAAACGGGTGGCCCCTCCTGAAAAGGGAGCCCACCAAAAAGCAAGTCTTGCGGGCCGCGCCCGATGGCTTTGTTATCGTCTGCCAAGGGTGCGTTCACTAACGGTGAGCCGGGCTTGGTGTGAGGCGCGCCCCTTTCAGGTTCTGTTACAAGATAGCAGCTTGACCCCGCTAGATTCTGAATTACGCTAATTTTCGCGTGGGTGGGGAAATCCGATGAGACTGAGACTAGGTTTGCTTGCGGGTGCGCTTAGCGTGGTGTTGCTGGCCGCTTGTGCTTCTAAACCGGCCCCCGTCGATCAGAGGAACAGCGCCCTTACGCAGGGTAATGTTCAATTGGTGTTAAAAGTCGGCGAAACAAGCAAAGCTGAAGTGCTTGAGGCGTTCGGCGCTCCGAATATCACAACGCGGGATGGGTCTGCCCGTGAGGTTTGGAGTTATCAAAGAGCGGCCACAGTTTCGCAAGCAGATGTAACAAGTAATTACTGGACAATCATTTTGGCGGGCGAGTCGTCCGAAGCGGCTGGTTTTTCACAAACGTCCAGAATGATAACGCTCATTATAAAATTCGACGAGAAGGATGTCGTTTCGGACTTTCGAAGCCGAGAAAGCAACTTTTAGGAGGCGCATGTGAAGACTAGCAGTGTCTTGATTGCAGTCGCAGCCAGCGCGCAATTAATGGGTTGCGCGTCAAACGATCGACCACAACTTACGCCGATGGAGTTACAATCACTCCAGACTAGAGAATACGAAACGGTCAAAGAGACAGCATTTTCAAGCGTTATGTCTGTATTTCAGGATCTTGGATATACAGTCGAAAGTGCGGATAAGGAAACAGGCTTTATCACTGCATTCAGCGCTTCTGACTCGCACAGCGATTGGCTGCTAACTGGTAACAAGTACACGACGCAAACCCGCGCGACGGCGTTTGTTGAAAAGATAACCGATAAGCAAACTCGGGTTAGGTTGAATTTTCTCACCGGGACCGAGTCATCGGCTTGGTATGGCCAACGTTCAAAGAAGGATAAGCCAATTTTAGACCCCACAGTATACCAAGCGGCGTTTGAAAAAATAGAGAACGCAATCTTCGTGCGCGCCGAGTAGGTTGGATTGGGAGCCTAAGCCGGTTCTCCACCTTTCGAACACGGCTCTCCTGTCTGTCCCACTGTCCCGCGCCGCTAGATGTGGGACGCGGGACAGTCGCCCTCACCCGTCGTGCCCGTTGGCGAGCCCCTTCATTCGCTGAAGCGCGCGTCCGACCGCGCTCTTGCTGACCCCGAGCTTCCCTTCGATTTCCCGCAAGCTGAGACCGGTTTCCTTCAGCGCACGGATTTCTGCGTCCTGGCTTGCGATGACAGGAGACGTAATCCAAAGGCCGGTGTCAGGATTAAGAGCCGCCTCAAATGACTCCGCGTCGGCGCCCGTAAAGCCGCGAGCTTTGTCGAATTGGACGATGAAGCGGGCGCCTTGCGACGCGTCATAGTCTTCCGGGCGCTTCAGGAGCAGGACGCTATCCAACACATCCTCCTTCTTCGAAGTCCCTCGCTGGAGGCCGCCCTTGCCGCTGTGATGGACAAATAGGATCGATTTATTGGCGCGCCGCAATGCAAGCGCAAAGGATTGGACCTTGTCCCAAGATTCGGCTTCGTTCTCCCGTCCGCTGCGGCACAAAGTCGAGAGGTTGTCGAGAATGACCAGATCGAAGGGATCAAGTCGCGGGCGCAAAGCGGCTTGCCCCTCATACGTCGCGAGATCGGGCAGGCCGAACTCGCATTGATCCGCAGCCAAGAACGCGAGCGCGCCCGGCTCAAGGTCCGCTTTCGAATGGGCCAAAATGCGGGCCAGCCGGTCCTGCAATGTCACAGCAGGCATCTCCCCATCGACGTACAGAACGCGGCGCGCAGCGGTTGCCTGCCAGCACAGAAAGCTCCCGCCGCTCGCCACGGCGAATGCGATATTGAGCGCGAGATACGTCTTTCCAAGACCACGGGGCGCCGCGATCATCGCCAAACCCTTTTCCGGCAACCACGGCGCCAGCAGGAGATTGCGCGGCGGAAACGTCATCGCAAGGAAGGCGTGTGCGCAAATCGGCTCGGGCACCGAGGGCATTGTCGCCGACCGAGGAGAATGGGTCGGCTCCATTTCCAATCCACTAGACAGCATCGGCGAGCGCCTCGACGACTGTGAGGGCCATCGGCCCTGTCAACACAAGGAAGAGTTCGAGCGGCCCGTGAATGGTCGCGGCGTCGCCGCCGCCGCAAAGCTCGCGCAGGACGGCGATCTCCTCGGCGGTCGCGGCACCAATGCAGACGGAAGTCGGCGACGGCCATACGAGTCGGCGTGACAGCGAAGCGCCGTACGTGTCGGTGAGGCTCTCCGCTTCCGCGCGCGCGCGAAGCAGGTCAAGGGGCGAGACGTTCATTGGCCGCGCTCGCTTGTGTTCATCCGCTGCCGTTGGGACACAAATTCGTCGAGATCGGCCGCGCGATAGCGGACGGCAGCGCCCAACTTGACGTAGCGAGGGCCGCGTCCGGTCAGGCGGGCCTTGGCGAGGGTCGAGGCGCTGAGGCCGAGCCGTCGTGCCGCCGCTTCCGTTGACAACAGGCCTTGATCAGGAACCGACATCGCATTCTCCATCAATTCACCGGCACGCGCCGGCATCCG
>CAYTVQ010000185.1:0-5756 GCA_964441615.1 uncultured Caulobacterales bacterium
CGGCCTCGCGGTTCTCGTAGAAATGCGCGACGATCATGGCGATCGCGGTCTTGATCTCGGGCGGAACATCGGCGGCGCTGGCTGCGCCGGCCGTGAAATCGATCTGCAGCGCCCCGAGCGCGCGCCCGGCCCAGGGCACGGCGCCGTGGAGGAGAAGCCGGCCGCGCCGGCCGGTCTCGACTTCGTAGAGCGCGGGATCGACGGTCTCGGCCGCGCCGTCGCGATTGATGAGGCTGACCGCCGTGACGGCGGCGAGCGGCGAGCGCGGCAGCACGATGGCGTTGACCGGCGGGCGGTCGAGACGCCAGCGCCAGCCTTGCGCGATGACGGCGAGGCCGTAGCGCGCTTCGAGCGCGTGGCGGGCCGCGCGCTGGAAGGAGAGGATCAGCGCGTCCTCGTCCGAGTGCGCAACCCGCAGATGCGCCTTCAGCTCGGCGAGCGGGACCGGTTCTTCCGCAGGCGGCGTGATGAGTTCGAGGGACATGAGCGTTGTCGCGCGTCCTCCCCTCTCCCGCGCAGGGCGGGAGAGGGGTCCGCGAGAGGTCCGGCGTGGGGGCGGCGGACCCTCGTCCGGCCGTCTCCGGGGAGGAACGGAGACGGCGAAGGAAGCGCTCTCCCTTAGGCCTGGAACTTCAGCACTTTGATGGCGTCGAAGTTCTGCACGCCGCCGCCGACGCGCTTGGTCGTGTAGAACAGCACGTAAGGCTTGGCGGAATAGGGATCGCGCAGCACGCGCACGCCGGCGCGGTCGACGACGAGATAGCCGCGCTCGAAATCGCCGAAGGCGATCGCAGGCGCACTGGCGCCGATCGAGGGCATGTCCTCGGCCTCGACGACGGGGAAGCCGAGGAGGGTCGAGGGCGTTCCCGCTTCGCTCGAAGGCTGCCAGATGTAATTGCCGTCGGCGTCCTTGAACTTTCGGATCGCAGCGACCGTCTGGCGGTTCATCACGAAGCGGCCATTGGCGCGATAGGCCTGCTTGCCCGCATAGATGAGGTCGAGCAGCTTGTCGGAGGGGTTGCTCGCCGGAAAGCCGCCGGCGACGCCGGTCGCGATATAGCCGATCTCGCCGAAGCCCTGCGTCGAATTCTCCACGATCGGATAGGCGAGGAAGCCCTTCGGCCGCGCGACGCCGTCGCCATTGACGAAGGCGGCGCTTTCCTGCGCGGCGAACTCGGCCTCGACCTCGCCCGCAAGCCAGGCCTCGATATCGACGACGGCGTCATCGAGCAGAGTCTGGCTCGCGGCCGGCATGGCGTAGAGCTCCATGGTCGGGAAATCGAGCGCCTGCAGCGTCGGCGTCGCCGTCTGCGGCCGCGCCGCGGTCTCGCCGGCCCAGCCCGAAGCCGTTTCGCCCTGGCTCACCGGCTTTCTGAAGACATTGCCGCCGATCTGGCGCACGGTTGCGATCCCGCGGATGGGCGAGATCTCCTTCAGCGCCGCATCGATGAGCCGCTCGGTCTCGTCCGGCGCGAGATAGCCGCCTTCGCTGTCGACGCCGGCGACGAGCGCCTTGGTTTCGAGCGCGAGGCTTTGGGCCTCGCCGGCGCGCATATAGCTGCGGAAGGCGGCCTTGCGCTCATCGACCGCGGGAAGGCTCGCGCCCTTGGCCGGACGCTGGGAGTGCAGCGTGAGGCGGTCGATCTTCTGCTGCTGCGCCAAAAGCGCCTTGTTGAGGCGGTCGATCTTCTCCACGAGCACCACGTCGTCGCGCTTCTTCTCGAGTGCGGCGATGCGGGCGTCATTGGCTTCCTTGAAGCCCTCGAACGCGGTCAGAAAATGGCGCACGGCGGCGCGCGTCTCGGCGACATCGCCGCGACGGGCCTTGGCGATGAATTCGGTTTCGCTGGTCATACTCTTTACTGCTCCTTAGGCTGACAGGATGGACGCCGCGCCGATGAGGGCGCCGGCGAGACTTGCGTCGGCGAACATGTCGCCGAGGCTCTGGGGTTCGATCGCGGTTTCAGGCTCTTCGACGAATGCGACGCGCGCATGCGGCGCCATGGGGAAGGTCACGATCGAGACCTCCCAGAGATCGGCCTCGACGATGCGGCGATGCCGTTGCATCTTTTCCGCGCGCATCATCTGGAAGCCGATGGAAAGGCCGTCCATGGCGCGGCCTTTGAGGAGTTCGTAGCATTCGCGTCCGGCGCGGGAGTTAAGGAGGATTTCACCCTCCGCCCACAGGCCGCGACTGTCTTCCTCGAGCGCCGTCCAGCGGCCGATCGGCGTTTCGGGCGCATGCTGATAGAGCATCCGCACGTCCTTGAGCCTGTGCGGGAGAGTGGCGCGACGGAAGGCGCCGGGCGCCACGATGTCGCCATTGCGGTCGGGCGCGTTGAAGACGGAGGCGTAGCCGCCGATGCGGGCGACGCGGGTCATGCGCGGCCTCCCTGCGCTTCCCCCTCGCCCCCGAGAGGGGGAGAGGGGCAAGGGGTGAGGGGGCCTTCGCGAGAGCAGGACTCGCCGGCCCTCGCCCCCTTCCCCTCTCCCGCTTCGAAGCGCGGGAGAGGGGGGAGAGAAGTCTGACTTACGCAACTCATTTCAGGTCATCCTTGTTCTGACGGTCGAGCTTCGCCTCGATGCGCGCGAGCGTGGCGCGCATGGCGGCGGTCTGTTCTTCGAGGCGGGCCGTGCGCTCGACGATTTCGGTCGAATAATCGGCGCGCCGCTCCAGCTGCGAGAGGCGTTCGGCGGCGGCGCCCGCCCAGAGCAGCGCCAGCGCCGTCTGCACGACGAGAGCCGCCCCGACCGCGATGGTGATGCGCACTTCCTCGGCCCGCTGCTGCCTGATCGCCTGGGCGCTCATGACGGATCCTCCGCGCCGGGATCGGGACAAAGACCAAGCAGCTGGCGCTTCTCCGCGTCCGAGAGGAAGGTTGCAGCGGCGAGGCGCGCCCAGAGCGCGTCGCGGTCGGCCGAGAGCGCCTCGACGGCGTCGATGTCCGGCTCGATCGAGGCGCCCATGGGCCGCGCCAGCCAGTTCGTCAGCGCCGCAGCGGTCTTCTTCACGAGCGGCAGCACGGTCTGCTTGTAGAAGGCGAGGTTCGCCTCGCGGTAATTCGCATACGTATTGTCGCCGGGAATGCCGAGCAGCATGGGCGGCACGCCGAAGGCGAGCGCGATCTCGCGCGCCGCCGAGTTCTTGGCTTCCAGAAACTCCATGTCGGCGGGCGAGAAGGCCATGGGCCGCCATTCGAGGCCGCCGTCGAGCACCATCGGGCGCCCGGCATTGGCCGGACCGGAATAGACTTCGCCGAGCTCCGCCTTGAGGCGCTGGAACTGTTCCGCGGTGAGACTGTCCGCCCCTTCCGGACCGCGATAGACGAGCGCGCCCGAGGGCCGCGCTGCATTGTCGAGCAGCGCCTTGTTCCATTGCAGCGCGGCGTTGTGGAGATCGACCGAGGTCGCGGCGGCTTCGAGCGGCGAGAGGCCGTAATGGTCGTTGGTCGGGTGGAACAGCTTCAGATGCAGGATGGGCGGCTGATCGCCGTTCATGTCGAAGACGGCGGTCCTTCCGCCGACGGTGTATTCATAGGCGCTGGCCCAGCCGCGGGGGCCGAGCCGCGCCTTCATGCGGTCGGGCCGGAGCGCATAAAGCTCGCGGATCTCGCCGTCGAGCAGGGCGCCTTCGAGATAGGCGTTGCCGGCGACGAGCAGGAAACCGTAGAAAGATTCCATGAGCTCGGCGCCAGACTGCTCCGCATTCGGATGCGCCAGCAGATCGATGAGAGGATGCGCGCTCATCGCCGTGCGGTTCTCGACGATCTTCATCGGAATCGCCGCCGCCGCCTCCGACACGAGCCGGATCGAGCGATAGGCGATGACATTCTTTTCGAAGCCGGCGCGGGCGAGACTGAGATAGTCGCGCGGCGTCCACTGCGCGCGGCCAGCATGGGAGAGCGCGATCAGCGTCCGGGCGCGGGAATCTTTCTGTTCCGGGGCGCCGAAGAGGCGGGAAAGCAGGGTCATCGGATCCCCCTCTTCGCAACCAGGGCGGCTTCCTTCTCCTCGCCCCCGACCGGGGGAGAAGGGTCAGGGGTGAGGGGGCTGCCATGAGAGCGGGGCTGTCGCGCCCTCGCCCCCATTCCCCCTCCTGCGAGCGGGAGAGGGGAGATCGGCGCCGCGCCGGGGAAGAAACAAACTCTACGCAACAACACTGACTGCTCCTTACAACTGGCGGATGGACGGGACGCTCCGGTCACGGAGCATGAGTTCGCTGATCGCCCAGACGAGGGCGTCGAGGCGGTCCGGGCTCTCGCCGCCGCCGACAAAGGACGTCATTTCGTCCTCGAGCGCGGGGAAGGCGCCGACATGCCGGACAAGGCCCTTCTCATAGCGGGCGGCGACCGGCGCGGCGCGCAGGCGCTTGGAGAGGCGCGCATGGACGCTTTTCACCGGCGCCAGGGCGTCGACCTCGGCGATGACGGCCCGCGCCATGTCGCCGCCCTGATTGGCCTCGAGCACGATGCGCCCGGCGCCGAATTCGTGAAGAGCCGCGACGGCGCGCTCCGCCCAGGCCTTCGGGCTCGCGCCGCGAACGGACCAGTCCGCGAGGACATAGGCGGTGTCGCCGGCGCGGCCGGCGACGACGATGCCGCAGGCGCTCGCCTCCGGGCCGGCGCTCGCCGGGGGATCGACGGCGACGAGGATCTCCTCGAGTTCGGGGGCGTTCGAGATGCGCGCCGCCTCGATAAGGCTCCAGGTCCACAGCGCGCCCTCGATATCCTCGATGAGCTCGCCCATCAGCTCCTGGCGGCCGAGCCGCGTGCCTTCATAGCGGCGCGCGATCTCGCCGAAGAAGACCGGCGAGAGATTTTCCGCATTGGCGTAGCTCGTCGCATGCGTCTTCGCCGTGTCGGGCGAACTCAGGAGCCGCCTGATGAGCGCGGTCGGACGCGGCGTCGTGGTCACGGCCTGGCGCGGGCGGGCGCCGAGGCGCAGCGCGAGCTGAAGATTGGACCACGTCTCCTCCGGGTAGCGCCATTTGCAGAGTTCGTCCGACCAGGCTGCATCGAATTCGAAGCCGCGAATGCCGTCCGGATCCTCCGCCGAGAAGAGATGGGCGACGGCGCCGTTCGGCCATTCGAGGCGCCGGCGCGAGGCGGAGAAGGCGGGGCGCGCCTCGGCGTCCGAGCAGGCGAGGATGCCGGAAGGTCCCTCGATCATGATTTCCCTCGCATCCGCATAGGATTCCGCGACGAGCGCGATCGAGCGGGCCGGCGCGTAGGCGACATCGCCCGGCTCGGCGAAGTTCTCGGCGAGGTAGCGGATCCACTCGGCGCCGGCGCGGGTCTTGCCGGCGCCGCGGCCGCCCATGAGCAGCCAGGTCGTCCAGGGCGCGTCCGACGGCGGCCATTGGTGGGCATGGCGGAGATGTCTCCAGTTCCAGGCGTCGTGGTCATTTCCGAGGATCCTCAGCAGCGCCTGTCTCGGCGTTTCGCCGGGCCTCAGCCTGACGTTCGAGCTCGGCGCGCACGGCGTCGGCGTATCGGATGAAGGCGGCGCGCTTGCGCTCGATGGCGTCGGCGTCGTCGTCGGCGGTCGGCTTCGTATCGTGGTCATTCATCTCCTTGATCCTTTGAATGGAGAGGACGGCGCCGCCGACCTCGCGTGAGAGGCTGGCGGTTTGGTCCGGGGTTGCGTGCTGCCGGGCGAGAAGCTGCCGCGCTTTCAGTTCGAGATATTCAGCGATGAAGCTCTCCGCGTTGCGGTAGCGCCTCAGGTTCTGCGCGCGGCGCTCCTCGTCGGAGACG
>CAYTVQ010000186.1:0-5739 GCA_964441615.1 uncultured Caulobacterales bacterium
GTCAATCTCCGTGCGCCGGCCGACATCTGCCGCGCGGCCATCGCGCATTTCCGTAAATCCGGACACGGACGAATTGTCAATGTCGCCAGCCGCGCCGGCGAGCGCGGCGACTCCCTCGACTACGCCGCCTATGCCGCCTCGAAAGGCGCCCTGCTGGCGCTCACGAAAACCTATGCGCGCGCGCTCTCCGGCGAAAACATCCTCTGCTACGCGCTGGCGCCCGGCTGGGTCGAAACCCGCATGGCGCCCGAGGACATCGAGGCGCGCAAGCGAGCGGTCGCCGACATCCCGCTGGGTCGCGTCGCGAACCCGGATGAGATCGGCCGTCTGATCGCCTTCCTGCTCTCGGACGCCTGCATGTCCGCGACCGGCGCCACCTTCGACGTCAACGGCGCGTCCCATGTGCGCTGAAAAGCCGGGTCATTTCGGCAGATAGCCGAAAGCCGCCAGCTCTGCGCCCGCAATGTTCTCGATGCGTCCGATCTGGTCGCGATCGAGCTCCCTGACGGCGCGGCCGACGAAGCGCGCGCCGAGCGGCTCTTTCAGGGCCGCTTCGCTCTCGATCTCGACCCCGGCGAGATCGAGGGCGCGGCGGTGAAAGCGCAGCATGTCGTCCGTATAAGGCTCTTCAAGGAAGGCGCATGCGGCGCGAAGGGCCGCCTCGCCCGACATCGCGAGATCTTCGTAGCGGATGCGCATGACGCGGCCGCCGAGCGTCCGTTCGATGGAAAGGCCGAACCGGGCGAGACCCTTCCAGTAGCGGGCGGCTCCTTCCGCGCTTGCGCAATAGTCGAAGACCTTCCCGCTGCGGGGGTCTTTCCACGCGCGGGCGATAAGGGAAGCTGCAATGTCGCGGCCGTCGCGCACGACGTGGATGAATCGGGCTGCCGGAAACATGGCGGCATAGTCCTCGAAAAAGAGGAGATTCAGCGGCGATTTTTCCGCGACCCGGCCCTTGCCGGCCGCGCGCATCCGCGCCGCGAGAATCGCTGAGATCGCTTCGGCGAAGCTGGCGCGCGTATGCTCCGGAGGCAGATGAAAATCCCGGGCATGAAGCGCGCCCAGACTGGCGCGGATGTCGCGTGCGGCGCGCGCGACTGAAAGAACGCCGCTTTCGGGACCGCAGGAAATGCCGGGATGCGCATCGAGCATGACGCGAAGGAGGGTGAGGCCCGAACGCGGGCATCCGCCCAGAAATACGGGACCGCGCTCACCAGTCATGGTCGGCGTAACCGAGTTCGGCGAGCAGGGCCCCACTCTCTTCCCTGAGGACCCTCACGGCTTCAGCCGACAGGTCGCGACGCCAGCGTCCGATGGAAGTCATGTCAGGCTCCTGCGCGATGCGACCCGCGCTTGTCTCATTCTCACCCTCGCCGGATCGGTCCCGGCGCGAATAGGCGAGAACATCGTCGCTCCAGGCTTCGCCGAGGAACCGAAAAAGCGCGCGCAGTTCAGCAGCGGGATCGGCGATCAGGCGTTCATAGCGGATCTCGAAATAGCGGGCGGGCGGCGCCAGACGTCCCGCCCGGACATGCGCCGTCCACGCTCTTGCGGCGCTCCTTGGATCTCGCGTGATGGCGAGCGGCGCTCCGTGTTTGTCCTTCCAGCCCATTCCCAGCAGCGAGGCGACGACATCGCGCCCATCGCGGATGATCTGCACGAATTGCGCATCCGGAAAAAGCCGGGCGAGCTCGGCGAAATGCAGCGCGTTGGCCGGCGTCTTCTCGGCGACGCGCGCCTTGCCGCTGGCGACTAGCAGCGGTTCGAGAAACGAGGCGATCAGCCGCGCAAAGATCGCATCGAGATCCTCCGCTGAAAGATGATAATGTTGCTTAAGCGCCCCGCCCATGACGCGCCGCATGTCGGCCGAAAGGCTCGCCAGCGACGGCAGGACGCGCAGTTCCGGTCCGCAGACGATGGAGGGATGGCTGTCGAGCATGGCGCGCAGAAGCGTCGTGCCGGAGCGCGGGCAGCCGCCGATGAAAATCGGCTTTCGGTTCACGGGCCCGGATCTTTTCCGGCGCGCAGCCAGCCGGTGACGCCATAACGCGCGCCGCCTGCAAAGGGCGCGACCGCCGTCACGGCGTGCGGCTGCGGCACGCGGAAGATATTGAGCGCATTGAAACGCGGCGTGAAGGCTTCCTCGATATGGAGGTCCTGCGTCGCGAATGTCGTGAGGCCGCCCCAGTCGGGGCTCCACATGCGCGTGAGGTTCACCACATAAGCGGCGCGCCGGTCCTTGGTCTCGACGCTATCGTCGTGCATGGTCAGGAAGTGCCCGGGCCCGTAACGCGTGGCCTGCGCATCGGCGAAGCCGATGTCGGACGCCCCCGTCACCGTGCGGCCGAATGCGAGGAACTCCTCGCCGTTCAGAAACTCGAAAAAGGCGTCGAGCAGCGGCCGTTCGCCCTTGCGCCGGTGCCAGGCGTCATAGACGGGAATGTTTTCATAGAGATACTGAAAGCGCCCCTCGCGGGCCGGCTTGTGCACGTGGGCGAGAAACCTCGCCTGTTCCTCGGCCGGCTGACGGCGCATCGCAGCCGAATCGAGATCACGATGTTCGCCCGCGAGCAGGGTTACGAGGTTCCAGCGTGTTTCCCGCTCAAGGAAGGCAGCCAGCCTCTCTGCGCTCTCGGCCGCGAGAAGGTCCGGAATATGCGCGCGGCCGCGCGAAGCAAAGCGCGCTGCATGCTCGCGAACGTCAAGCTTCGGATTGAGCCGGAACGGCGGGACGGACATGCGCAGACCTATAACCCCTGCCGCCCGGAATCTGAAAGCGCCGTCAGCCGTCCTTGCGGCCCGCGGCGCGCTCCGCCGACGGGAAAAAGAGGTAGGCGAGCATGAGGATATAGGCGGCGTAGTCCCAGGCGATCCCGAGGACCCAGACATCGGAGAAGATCTTCGCGTTCTTGAGGACGGCGTCGCGGGGCGTGATGCGCGACAGGGCGGGGATGCTTTCTGCGGCCACAATGGCGGCCGTGCGGGGCACGCGTTCTTCGCTTTGAGGCGCATTCAGGGGATCGGGCTTTGCGAGCGCCGCCAGAATATCGAGGCCGCGTTCGGGATAGATCTCGGCATAGGATTTTTCCGGGACCGGCGGCTTGGAAAGGCGCTGCTTGCGGAGCAGGCTTTTCAGCGCGTCCGTCACGTCCTCCGCATAGCGGTCAATGGCGGCGCGCTGCCCCGCGGAAAGGCGCCCCGTCTCATCGGCGACGGGGCGCGGATTGGCGCGGTCGAAGGCGACGAGCTGCGCGTCCAGCAGGCGCTCGATGCGCCGGTCCTGCCGCCAGCGGTTCACGACGATGACGAAATTGTCGAACCCTGATTCAAATTCGCGCGCCCAGGCGTCGTAATTCTCGAAGCCATCGTCAGCAAGCTGCTGCTTGAGGCCGTCTGAAGTCCTTGTGCAGACTTCCGGGTCATAGGGCGAGACGCCGGAAGGATCCTCGCCCGACATGATGTCGGCGACGCTCGCGCCGAGCGCTCCATACCAGTCGGCGACGCCGTCGATAAACTGGGTGACGGCGCCGCGCCCGGCCGATCCCGATTGCGTCCCGCTCTCGCGCTCCTTGCGGGCTGCGGCCTTGGCGTTGGCGACGGAGAGCCTCAGGTCTTCAAGAAACAGGAAGTCTTTCTGTCTCCAGGCGGTGATCTTCGCGCACTCGCTCTGCAAGCGCGCGAGTTCGAAACTGTAGGTGTGGCGCACGGCGTCAACGCCGGCGATGCCGACGACCGTCGTCCAGGTCGAGACAAAGAAAAGGATGACGGCCAGAACGGGTATGACGACGAAGAGTTTCAGGCAGCGCTCAAGAAAGAACGCCATGTCGGAAAGGAAGCCCCTCCCCATGCCGCGGAACCAGTCCCGCTCGCGCACGAGTTCGGCGCCGCCGACCCAGATCGCTACGGCGAGAAAGAAGACGAAGACTCCGAAAGCCGGCGGCAGCAGCGCATTGCGGAAGAGATCTTCGGACTCCTGCCCGACGATGAGCTGAAAGCCGATCGCCGAAGATACGGCGCTGAAGAAGCCCGACGTCGTCGCGACCACGACAAAAAGGCGGTTGAAGAGAGATGAGCCGGCGAGGCGCCGCGAGGTCAGGATGGCGCCGGTGATGAGCGCCATGACGAGAAGCACGATGGCGGCGCCGAGAAACCCGGCAGCCGGCGCGCTCGATACTGCCGGCAGTTCCTGCACCGCTGCGGGCGCGAGCGCGCCGGCGGCGGGCGCCGCACCCAAAGCCATGCGCATGAAACCCCCGCAACCCCCGCGCCGCGCGCGCGAGCCGGTCCAGTATCAAATCAGGAAGTTGAAATGAAGCGGGAGAGCGCAACCTGTGGTCGGATAGTCAAGTAGGGACCCGCCATTCTCGGACTGTTTCCGACGTCACATTTCGTTCCGCGCGCCATCGATAAGCAAGGCAAGCTGGAGGACTATATGCGGGAAGACATTGGACGCTGGGTCTTGAGCCTCGCAGCTCTCGCCGCTGGAGCGCTGGCGTCCCTGATTGCGATCTTAGGTATCGATAACCTGTTTGAGAACCAAGTATGTAATTTCGAATCGATTCTCAGGCGCGTTCCCGCGGAACATCGCAACGCGGTGGTCGCGGTGCAAACGGACTGGTCGCCTGAACTCTGCAACGGTGTTCCAGACAAAGGCGAACGCATTTCGCGCCTCAGCGAGGGTGACATGAATGCCCTTCGGAAAGCGGCTCAGGCGCGCCGCGCCTCCTTGAATAAAGTCAGTCAGTATTTCAAGATTCTAGCCGCCGGAGCCGCCATGTTCTGGCTCTATGCGTTCAGCGGGGACATCTCTCGCAAGAGGCGGCGTCAGACCGCGCCGAATAACCTGCCGGCCCCAACGGGCGCCGCCGCCGCTGCGGCGCCCGGCCGCGTCTACTACGTGCTCAGCGAGAACTATCCGGCGCTATTCTGTTATGGCATCGCCGCCAGCGCGTGCATCTACTTTACGGCATCGACCGCCGGAACGGCGGCGGCCAATTACATTACATCAAACACCTATCTGGGCGACAACATCCGAATCGGCGGCGATCCTGAAACCATCCGGGAGCTCCACTTCGCGCAGTTCCTCGACCGCGAGATCGATCCGCGTCCTTATGACAGGCTTGCCTGGCATTTTTTCTTTGAGGAAGGGAACAAAGGCGGCGGGTCTTGCAACGCCTGCGCGCCGAACATTGGAACGAAGGGGTTGGAGTTTCGCGACAACCTGTCGCCGGCTGCGATCCAAACGCGCCTTCAGAGCATCATCAAAGCGCTATCGGCTTGTGCGTCTGCCGGGAAACCGGTCAGACTCCGGGTGACTTCACAGTCGAGCCGGCGGGCGTGGTGCGGCTGCACCCCTGCTCGCTCGAACGAACTCAACAAAGAGCTCGCGGAGGCGCGCGCAAAGCAGATTCGCCGCCTCTTTGATAAGGCGAAAACCGCGGTCGAAAGCAAAGATAACTCGGTCAAAGGCAAGGTTGTGCTACTGGAAGAGCCCATTGACCCCTACCCATTCAACTTTTCTGATAAGCGGTTTCATTACACGGACGGAAGGTCGATCGCGCCCGGCGCCGAGGTGCCGCCATCACCCTACTACCTCGCCCAGACTGCGGCGCTGGTGCTCGAAGATCCCTCGACCTGCGCGGTGCTCCGGACCTCTGGCGGCCCGCAGCCCTAGCAGCCCGTGACGGGGCGCACGGCCCTCCCCGCCCCGCGCGGCGCGCAAAGGCCGCTATAGTCCGC
>CAYTVQ010000187.1:0-5732 GCA_964441615.1 uncultured Caulobacterales bacterium
AAAGAGGCCCTCAATCCTGCGACCAAGTCCCAACATGATCCGCTCCGCCATCGTTTCGGGAGCCGCGCCCTCGCGGCGTCCTTAACAATTTGTTTACGGAGCAAGTTTCGCGCCAGACGAGAGCGCACGCCGAACGCCGCCCTCTCTGAGGGGCGGCGTTAGGGTTTACGCGTCGACAGGGTCGGGGCTATCGGACGAGGCGCGTCGTCTCGAGGCTTGAAGAAATCTCTCTGAACGCCTTGGCGAGTTCGTGGCTGGTCATGGCGTCGTAGAAGTCGCCCGGCGAGGACGCGCAGTCTTCGAGAAGCGACTTTATGTTCGCGCTCTTGAGATCGAAGGCGATGGTATAGACCCTGATGCCCTCCGCCTTGACGTTCTTGCACGCCTGAATGAGCAGCTTGTCGGCGAGCGAGGAGTCGGCGCTGTCATTTCCTGGATAGGACGGCGCGCGCGTATTCTCGCCGTCAGTCAAGAGCACGAGCGCCTTCTGCGCATTTGTCTCCTCCATCTCCTTCTTCGTCATGCCGCTGGTGAACGGCGCTTCTGACGAGAGCGTCCGCCAGCCCCAGACGAGCCCGCCGGCGATATAGGTCCAGCCGTCGGCCTTCAGGCTCTCGATCGCCTTGGTCACGGTATTCTTGTCGCTGGTCAGCGGCGTGACCGGCGGCGGACAGGCGTTGCCGTTGAGGCCCGGAACCTTGTTCGCGGCGTAATCGCGGTCTTCAATGTTCAGCGGATATTTGCGCGAGCCGACGCAGCCGAAATAGCCCTTCTTGGACGCGTCGAGCCAGGGGCTGCCCGCAGCCGCTGCGCCGACATTCACATATTGAGCGAAGGGGACGACGGAGATCTTCGACGCCGAGCTCGCCGCGTATACGGACTCGACGAGATCGAGCGCCGATTTCTTCATGTCGCCGATCTTGTTCTTCTGGTTCATGGAGCCGGTGACGTCGAGCGCCAGCGCGAGTTCGAGCGGCGCCGCCTCGCCGATCTGCGCTTCAGCCATGGCGTCGACCGACATCGATTTGACGCCGGCGACGCGCATCAGCGTCGTCGACATGCCGCCGGAGACTTTCACGCCGACGCCGCGTGTGCCCGGGTCAAACTTTGTGACCACGCCATCGATGGTTATCGACTCCGACTTGGCGAGCGCGCGCCTGACGATTTCGACCGCCATCTTGCTGAGTTCTGCGTCGCTGAGCTTCGGATTGTCGATCTTGGCGCGGGCGACGCGGAGCGCCGCAGCGTCCGCCGCCTCCTGAGTGAGCGCATCCGCCTGGCTGGAGCGGGCGATATCAATCGCCATGCCGGCGGCGACCAGCAGCGGCAGTAGCAGCACCGCGAACATCATCCCGATATTGCCGCCTCGGCTGGCGGCAAAACGTTTGGCGAGGCCACGGCCCTGATCTCTGACTGACGCCTTCATGACAAAACCTAGCTTCAATGCGCATCAAATTACGCCCGCGCGCTTAACGCGCCGTTTAGAAAGAGGATTAACGCGCAGCTTTAGGCCGAAGCGGAAGCGCCCCGCCAAACTGGCGGGGCGCTGGATTGGGACGCGATCGAAGACCTTAAGATCTTACGCTGCTTTTTCCTGAACCGGGTCGCGCAGCACATAGCCGCGGCCCCAGACAGTCTCGATATAGTGCTGGCCGTTGGTCGCGGCGGCGAGCTTCTTGCGCAATTTGCAGATGAAAACGTCGATGATTTTCAGCTCCGGCTCGTCCATGCCGCCATAAAGATGGTTGAGAAACATTTCCTTGGTGAGCGTCGTGCCTTTGCGGAGCGAGAGAAGCTCCAGCATCTGATACTCCTTGCCGGTCAGATGCACGCGCTGTCCGGACACTTCGACGGTCTTGGCGTCGAGATTGACGATCAGGTCGCCGGTCGTGATCACCGATTGTGAATGGCCTTTCGAGCGGCGCACGATGGCGTGAATCCGGGCGACCAGCTCGTCCTTGTGGAAGGGCTTCGTCATGTAGTCGTCGGCGCCGAAGCCAAGGCCGCGCACTTTGGTCTCGATGTCGCCCTGGCCGGTCAGGATGAGTATGGGCGTGTTGACCTTGGCGACGCGCAACTGCTTCAGGACGTCGAAGCCGGTCATATCCGGGAGATTGAGATCGAGGAGAATGATGTCGTAGTCATAAACCTTGCCGAGATCGACGCCCTCTTCGCCGAGATCGGTGGTGTAGACGTTAAAGCCGTCGGACTTCAGCATGAGCTCGATGCTCTGGGCCGTTGCGCCGTCGTCCTCGATCAGAAGCACCCGCATTTAATTCTCCTTCGGTCCGCGAGCATTCCCCTTAAATCTCGCGATATTCGTTGTGACAACCGGATGCTAACCTTGATTTGCTTTCACAAAGGTTAACGGAAACGACGCGACGCAGGGACTTCGCTTAAGCGCGCCCTAAGCTCGGTTACGGCGCGCTTCGATGAGAGCCATCGTCTGATTGCGCCGCGACGATCAAGATGCATTTTTGACTCACCTGTTCGATTCACCGGTTTACGCGCGCTTAAGGCGCGAGCCGTTAAGAACCCCGTCTGTCACACGCAAAGAATATCTGATGGCTGCGCATGCCCGCATGACTCCGGCAGCGGATGATTTCGATCCCGTATCGGTCGAAGGGTCGGTAGAGTCCGTGTCCGGTCTATCGATCGAGGTCGCCGACCGTCTCGGCGCCCTCGACATCGGGGCGCGGGTCGAGATCGAGCGGCAGGGCGGGACGGTGTTGGCTGAAGTGGTCGGCGTCAGAGCGGGCGCGGCGCTGGCGCTTCCTTTCGGCGCCCTTGCCGGCGTACGTCGCGGGGCGCGCGCCCGGTTTCTGCGCGACCGCGGGGGATTGCGTCCGTCGCCCCAATGGAGGGGCCGCATCATCAATGGCCTCGGCGCGCCCATCGACGATGCAGGCCCGCTGAGGCAGGGCCGCAGACTGATGACTCTCAGGGCTTCGCCGCCGCCGGCGCCGGCGCGGGCGCGTCTTGGGCCCCGCATCGATTTCGGGGTGAAGGCGCTCAACGCCTTTGCGACAGCGCGGGCCGGTCAAAGGCTGGGCGTCTTTTCTGCAGCCGGCGTCGGCAAGTCGGCGCTTCTCTCCATGATCGCGCGCAACGCCGATTTCGACGTGAACGTCATTGCCCTCATTGGCGAACGCGGCCGCGAAGTGCGCGAGTTCATCGAAGATCAGCTGGGCCCTGAGGGCCTTGCGAAGTCGGTGGTGGTGGCGGCGACGTCGGACGAGCCCGCGCTCATGCGCCGCGAGGCGGCTTTCGTCGCCCTGACGGCCGCCGAGTATTTCCGCGATCGCGGCGCGCGCGTCCTTTGTCTCATGGACTCGCTGTCGCGCGTGGCGGCTGCGCAGCGCGAGATCGGCCTTGCCGCCGGCGAGCCCCCGACTGCGCGCGGATTCACGCCGACCGTCTTCTCGCTTCTGCCTGCGCTCCTCGAACGCGCCGGCCCCGGGCTCGATGACGGCGCCGCCGGCTCGATTACCGGAGTCTTTTCCGTGCTCGTCGAGGGCGACGATCATGACGAACCGATCGCCGATGCGGCGCGCGCCATCCTCGACGGCCATGTCGTCTTGAGCCGGCGCATCGCCGAGGGCGGGCGCTATCCGGCCGTCGACATTCTGAAGACGATCTCGCGCGCTGCGGCCGGCGCCTTCAGTCCTGAACAAGCGACGCTGGTCTCGCGCCTGCGCGCATCGGAAGCCCTCTATGAGGACATGCGCGAGATGATCCGGATCGGCGCCTATCGCGCCGGCGCCGACCCGGAAGTAGATAAGGCCGCCGGCGTTCACCGCAGTCTCGAGGCGTTTCTCCATCAGGAGGTCAGCGCGCGCGTAGGCTTCGATGAGACATTCGCCGGTCTCGCCCGCATTGCCTCCGAGGCCGAGACCGCATGAGCCGCGAGGAGAAGGCGCTAAGGCAATTGCTTCGTGTCGCGCGGCTTCGCGCCGAGGAAATCGGCGTTCAGCTTATGCAACTGCAGGAGGCGGAGCGCGCCGCTGAAAACGCGATCGCGCAGCTGAACAGGGCAGTCGCCGCCGAGGAAGGCATCGTCGGCGCCGATCCGCAGGCTCTCCATCATTTTCAGCGCTACCTCGCCGGCGCCGACCTGAAGCGGCAGTCGCTCGCCGCAACGAGGGACCGCCTCGCCGGCGAGATCGCGACGCTTTCCGCGACGCTCGCCGAGGCCGCGATCGAGACGAAGAAGTTCGAGCGCCTGCTCGGCATGCGCGCGCAAGCCGCCGCCCGCGACGCCTCCCGGCTGGCGGCCGCAGCTGACGACGAGCGTGCGGTCCAGGCCCGAAAGCGACAATGAGATATTTCATTACGATAGCGGAACAATCTCCCGATTCCCTGCCGTTCCCGGTTTGATCGTTTGACTTTCCCGTAATTTCCCGTCAAATCCCCGTTAAGTGGATGTTAATCCCGGTAAATGCCCGGGGCATTCTGGATGTGCAGCGACTGCCCGGCTGCGGCTTGGCCGCGGAGCGGGTCCTGGCGGGAGCGGGAATTGAACGCGGAGGCGACCAGATTCAGCGGCTCCTCGTCGGCGGGCGTCGATGGCAAGGGCCGCATCGTCCTGCCCGCCGATTTCCGCCGCGTGCTCGAGGCCAAGGCCTGCAATTATTTCTACGCGACGCCGGATCTGCAGCACCCGGAGTTTCTCGAATGTTTCGGCCCCGATCATGCCCGCATCATCGAAATGCAGCTCGACGAGTTCGATCCCTATGACGAGGACGGCCGCGTCCTGCGCGAACTCCTCATTGGACGAATGAAACAGCTGCCCTTCGATTCCGACGGGCGCTTCGTTCTTCCGGCCGCGTTCAGGGAAAGGACAGGAATCGACAAGGACGCCTTCTTCATCGGCCTCGGCGCCACATTCCACATCCGCGACAAGGCGGCCGGCGAAGCGCGATCGAAAGAACTCGAAGAACGCGGCAGCTTGGCCGCTCGCCGCATGGCGAGCCCCGGCAGGCTGAGACGGCAGGCGACATGAGCGAGATCCTGCATGCGCCCGTGATGCTGAAGGAGGCGTTGGCCGCGCTTTCCCCGAAGGCTGGAGAGTTCCATGTTGACGCGACGCTGGGCGCTGGCGGCTATTCGCGCGCCATTCTCCGGGCCGCCGACTGTCGCGTCGCGGCCTTCGATCGCGACCCGACGGCGATCGCGCACGCAAGATCGTGGGCGGACGAATTCGGCGGCCGGCTTGAGCTGATCGAACGGCCATTCGCTGAAATCGAGGAAGGCCTTTGCGGGATCGGCGTCGATTCGATCGATGGCGCGGTGTTCGACCTCGGCGTCTCCTCGATGCAGCTTGATGAAGCGGCGCGGGGCTTTTCGTTCCGCGCCGACGGCCCGCTGTCGATGCGCATGGACGGGCGCAAGCCTGACGCAGCCGACATCGTCAATCGCGGCGAGGCGGGCGATCTCGCGCTGGTCTTCAAGACCTATGGCGAGGAGCGTCATGCCGCGAGGATTGCGCGCGCCATACTGCGCGAACGCGAACGTGCGCCGATAGAATCGACGAGAAGACTTGCCGAGATCGTCGCGCGCGCAGCGCCGGCGCGTCCCCAGGACAAGATCCATCCGGCGACGCGCGTCTTCCAGGCGCTGCGCATCTTCGTCAATGACGAGCTCGGCCAGCTTGCGCAGGCGCTCGCCGCCGCCGAACGGCTGCTGCGGCCCGCCGGCCGGCTCGTCGTCGTAACCTTTCATTCGCTTGAAGA
>CAYTVQ010000188.1:0-5707 GCA_964441615.1 uncultured Caulobacterales bacterium
GAATCGATTTGGAATCTGGCCCAACGAGGAAGGGCCGGAGGATGAAGAAGAAGCGCTTTACGGAAGAACAGATGCTCGACAACGCGGCGCTGAAGGATCTGCCTTCAAAAAAGTGGTGACGAGCTTACTTCAAACGCCATCCTGTCCTGGGCGCATGAGGCGAAGGCCGACTGGCATTACATCGACGCCGGCAAGCCGACGCAGGACGCGTTCGTGGAAAGCTTCAGCGGCAAGCTGCGCGACGAGTTTCTGAACGAGACGCTGTTCGCCTCGCTTGGCCAGGCGCGCCTCGCGCTCGAAGACTGGCGGCGGGACTTCAACTAAGTGCGGCCGCATTCCCGCAACGGCTGGAAGACGCCTGCCGAATGCGGCCGAACTCGCAGCGCGACGGGCCAAGGCGCTTGAGCCGTAAGAAGCCGGCTGAATTGGACACGTTCGCGATGAGTTTATCTAGATCGGCTGGGCGGGTCGCTTCGCCATCATCAGGCGCAGGAACAGCCGTGTCAGCCATTGTGCGGCGACAAAGGCGAGGACAGCGAGCGCGCCCGCGACCGGAATCATCCAGCGCCCGAGCAGTTCCTTTGCAGTCGGCGACGCCGGGAGGTCCATGGTTCCGAAGAAGAAGGATCCGCTCACGGGGTCGGACCAAAGGCCGACGGACTCCGGCGCGACCATCTCGGAGAATCCGACAAAAACGAATGCGATCGCCATGAGGTAGAGTATGCCGGAAAAGAAGAGTCCGACAGCCGCGGTGATGCGCGCCGAGGCGAGGGCGAGCAATGCGCCGAACGTCTTCGCCGGACCTCCATCGGCGAAGGCCGACTGGATCCTCATTTCCTCGATGAATCCGCGCGCGCACCGCTCGGGGCTGCCGAGCGCCTTGATCGCGTCCGCGAGTTTTCCCTCGGCGGCGCGATAGTCGAGGTGCGAGCGGATTTCACCGACAATATCCGCCCGGTCGCGTTCGGGGAGGGCGCTGAGCGCCCGGGTGAGCGCGCGCACATAATCGGCAATCTTCTTGTCGTCGGCCATCGTCAGTCTCCTGCAATCTCTGACAGCTCATCCCTGAAACCGCGCCATGCTGCGCGCATGGACCTGAGCGCCGCGCGTCCCTCGGCAGTCAGGGCGTACGCCTTCTGGCCGCGACCGCCGCCGGCCGGCGTTCGCCAGCGGCCCTGGATGCGGCCCTCCCGCTCGAGACGATTGAGCAGGGGGTAGATAGAGCCCTCAGAAAGGCCGATTTCGGGGCGCTCTCCAAGGGCGGAGAGCAACCCGATGCCCGACTGCGCTGCGCCCTCGAGCAGGGCGAGTACGGCGAGTTCCGCCGCGCCCTTGCGCAGCTGCGACTTCCAGGACTCAATATCCACGAAAACCGTGTATCGCCCGAAGACTTGCATTGCAATGCCATTGAGCCAGGCCGATCGCCTGGCGCGACGAAGCGGCGCCTGCCGCCAAGGTCCAGCGCTGCGACAGGCGGCGCCGAAAGTCAGCGTCGGGGGAAATCCCGCGCCGAGAAGCGGTCGGCGAGACCGTCATAGGGGTCGGCGACGACGTGATAGAGAAGCGGAAGGATCGCCGAAGGGTCCGGCAGGGTCTTCGGGTCCTCGCCGGGCATGGCGGCGGCGCGCATCTTGGTGCGCATGGGGCCGGGATCGAGGATCGCGACGCGCACGCCCGAAGCCTTCGTCTCCAGCGCATAGGTCTTGGCGAGCATTTCAAGGCCCGCCTTCGAGACGCCATAGGCCCCCCAATAGGCGCGGGGGCCGAGGCCGCCGACGCTCGACGTCAGGAACGCCACGCGTGCTCTGCCGGCCGCGCGCAGCAGCGGGTCGAGGGCGCGGATGAGGCGAAAATTCGCCGTGAGATTGATGGCGATCGTTTCAAGAAAGACCTTCTCAGCCGTGTCGGCGAGGGGCGCGAGCTCGCCGAGGGTCCCCGCATTGGCGACAAGGATGTCAAGTCTGTCGAACCGGGCCGCGAGCGCCCTGCCGAGTTCGGCTATGGCGGCGGCGTCTGCGAGGTCGAGCGGGATGAGCGAACACTTGCCGCCAGCCGCGCGAATCTCGTCGTCGAGCTCTTCGAGCCCGCCGACGGTGCGCGCGAGCGCCAGCACATGGGCGCCGGCTCGGGCGAGTCCCAGCGCCGCCGCCCGCCCGATGCCGCGCGAGGCGCCGGTGACGAGCGCGATCTTACCGGAAAGGTCCGGGACGTTTGTCATGAGCTTGTGTTAATGCGGCGCGCAGACCTTCGCAAGCCCGGCAACCAACTGGGATTTGCATCAGTATACAGAGTAACGGCGGACGGCAGGCGGTAGGCGGCACCCCCTCTCCCGTGCTTCGCAGCGGGAGAGGGGCGGGGGTGAGGGCCTTGCGGGCGATTCTTTGATGCCCCCCTTACCCCTCTCCCCCGTGAGTCGGGGGAGTGGGGAATCTCCGGCGCGCATCGGCTCGAAGCCCTCAGTCGTCCGTTTGCGGATCACCCCTCTCCCGCGCTTCGGAGCGGGAGAGGGGCAGGGGTGAGGGCCGTTCTGGCGACTCTCTCTTGGCCCCCTCGCCCCCCTCCCCCGAAAGGCGGGGGAGAGGGGAATCCCCGGCGCCTATCGGCTCAAAGTCTTCAGTCGTCCGCTAGGGGACCAAAACCCCCTCTCCCGCTTTGAAGCGGGAGAGGAGCAGGGGGCGGGGGCCCGACGGGGCGAATATAGATCCGTATACAAATCGAATGCCTCGCTCGTGCAACGGGCCTGGAGTCCCGGCTTGCGCCGGGATGAGCGGGCGGGGCGCGGTTTGTGACAGGATTAACCCTCACGGCCCAGCAAGTCAGCAACCAGCAGGGGAAACATATCGAAGTTATCCCACACCTCCGCGCCGGGCTTATGATAGCGCGTATGCTCCAAGAGCCGTGCAATCAGCCAATGGCGGAAACAGAGATGGGAGATCCGACTGACCAAAACCCTGCATGCCGATGTCGATCGAACGTCGGCCGCGCATGCGGACGCCGCCGAAGGCGGCCCGCGCGGCGCGCCGAGGAGAAAATTCGTATGCTGTTGAATGTTCTGCTGTTTCACGTGAAACACGGCGCCGGCGCGAAAAGCGCCGCCTGCTTTCACCTCTCGCGCGAGTTTCCAGCGCTCCGGAAGGACAGATCACACGCCTTTCGGCCGCAACCCCGCGGCAATGGCCGAGGCTCCGCTCATGGCTTCCGGAATTTCACATGCTTTTTAACCATGGCGGGCGTCGAACGCCCGGGGCGCCGCCGCCGATTGACGGATGCCCGCCGCATCGTCATGGCAGGGCGCTGCGGCAGGAGGCTTTGCATATGAAGGCGCTTTCGACCCTCGTTCTCATTCTCGTCGGACTTCTCGTCCTGGCGATCGGCGCGATGCGGCTGCCTGCTGTCGAGGACCGGCTCTTCAATGCGGCGCTCGCGCGCGCGACCGGCGGGCCGGAGGCGCCGCTCTTCGACGGCGACGGGCTCAAAGTCTTCTTCTGCGGCACGGGCTCGCCCCTGCCCTCGAAAAAGCGCGCTCAGACCTGCACCGCCATCTTTGCGGGTGACCGCTTCTTTCTTGTCGACGCCGGAACGGGCAGCTGGGAGAACGTGCAGGCGGCGGGGATTTCGGGCGCCAAGCTGGCCGGAATCTTCCTCACGCATCTTCATTCAGACCATATCGGCGATCTGCCCGAGGCCAATCTCGGCTCCTGGGTCGGCGGGCGAGAGGGCAGGCTCGCGATTTATGGTCCTGACGGCGTCGTCGCCGTTGTCGAGGGTGAGAACGCCGCCTACGCGTCCGACAATGCCTACCGCACGCTCCACCACGGCGAGGCGATCGCGCCGAGCGAGACGGCCGGCATGATCCCGCTTCCATTCAACGCCGCCGAGCCCATCGTCGTCTATGAAGAAGACGGCCTCAAGGTGACAGCTTTCGAAGTCGATCATGTCCCGGTCGCGGGAGCGTCCGGATTCCGTTTCGACTACAAGGGCCGCAGCGTCGTCGTCTCCGGCGACACGGCCTATTCCGAAAAGCTCATCGCCAACGCCAAAGGCGCCGATCTCCTGATCCACGAAGCGCAGGCCAATCATATGGTCGCGAAAATTCAGGCCGCAGCCGCGAAGGCGGGCGCAAAGAACACGGCGCAGATCTTCGCCGATATTCCAAGTTATCACTCGACGCCGGAAGAAGCGGCGCGCGCAGCGAACGAATCCGGCGCAGGATGGCTTGTACTCTCTCATCTGACGCCAGCGCCGGACAATGGCATGATGAAGCGCATCTTCATGCGCGGCGTCGCCAAGGTTCGTCCACGGAATGTCAGGCTTGCCGAGGACGGCCTTTTGATCTCACTGCCCGAAAAGGGCGGCGTCGAGTTCGGCAAACTTTAGGAGGCGGCGGCGTGCACAGGCCCGTTCTCGTGACCGGCGCATCCTCCGGAATCGGAGAGGCGACAGCCGTTTTTCTGGCGCGCGCAGGCTTTCGCGTCTACGCGGGCGCGCGGCGGTTCGAGAAGCTGAGGGCGCTCGAAGGCATGGGCGACGGGCGGATCACGGCGCTTGAGCTCGATGTTACCGACGCCGCCTCGATCGAATCGGCGATGGCGCGCATCCATGCGGATGGCGCGTCGCTATACGGGCTCGTCAACAATGCCGGCATTTCGGTGACGGGTCCCATCGAGGAGGTCCCGATAGAAGAGTGGCGCGCCCAGTTCGAAACCAATGTCTTCGGCGCCGTCGCCATGACGAAGGCCGTGCTGCCGGCGATGCGGAAGGCGCGCGCCGGCCGTATCGCCAATATAGGTTCGGTGTCGGGGCGGCTCGCGGCGCCGTTCATGGGCGCCTATGCGGCGTCGAAACATGCGCTCGAAGGGTTCACCGATTCGCTTAGGCGCGAGACCGTCTCTTACGGGATCAAAGTCTCGCTCATACGCCCCGGATTCATCCACACGCCCTTTGGCGGTCCCGAGCAGGATGGCTTCGCGCGTTACATAGGCGAGGGCCATCCCTATTCGGCGCGGGTCGCCGCGTTCAAGGCCTGGCACGCCAAGGGCCATCCGGCCGGCGCGCCGCCGACGGCGGTCGGCGAAGCGGTCGCGCGCGTCATGACGGCGGCGCGGCCGCCCTCGCGTCTCACCGTGCCGGCGCGCTATGTCGCGCCCGTCATGTTGCGCAATCTCCTCCCTTCCGCCATCGTCGATCGCGCCTTTGCGGCGATAACCGGCGTCGATCGCCCAAAGGGAGAGGGCGGGTGAGCGAAAATCTCCCCACGCGCCGCAATGAGATGGCCATTGCGCCGTTCCGGCGCTACGTTCGGCGGACGATGGAAGGCTCTTGCGCCGGATTTTGCGCAAACGGAGTTATTCGGCCTGAAGGCCGGCGATGGGGGAGGGGAATATGAGCAAAGCCGGCAAGAACATTGATCCAAGCCGCGAGCAGTTTGGCGCCTTCATGAAATCGGCAGGCGAGGGTCCGATCTGGATGCTGAATCTCATCCGCTTACGGAAGAAAGCGCGGTACAAGGAAAAGGACGGGATCGCCGCGACCGGCGCGGAGGCCTATCGGACCTATGCGCAGGAGAGCGAGCCTTATTTCAAGGGCGTCGGCGGCAGGATCGTCTGGTCAGGAAAACCGGAGCACATGCTGATCGGTCCCGAAACGGAACAGTGGGATCTCTGCTTTGTCGCTGAGTATCCGTCCGCGCAGGCCTTCGCGAACATGG